>JAEDNZ010000058.1 GCA_016302215.1 Muribaculaceae bacterium | reverse complement strand
GACTATTGAGTGTGTGCTAATTTTTATTACCTTTGCAGACTATGAACACTCAGACCTATAATTTCGATAATGTCGTTGATCGGCATGACACTTGCGCTACCAAAATCGAGGAGATGGACAATAAATTCGGGCGTCACGATTTATTGCCCTTGTGGATTGCTGACATGGACTTTGAGGCGTGTCCGTGCATCATTGAGGCGTTGCGGCGGCGGCTTGACCATGCCGTGCTGGGCTACACCTCGGCGCCGGCCGAGTTTTGGGATAGCATCACAGCGTGGCTGCTGCGGCGCCACGGCTGGCAGGTGAGCAGCGATGAGATAACGTTTATGCCCGGGCTCAAGAAGGGCTTGAGCCTATGTATCAATTATTTCAGCCGTCCGGGCGACAATATAGTGATACAGCCGCCGGTGTATCACTCCTTCCGTAGCGTTATTGAGGGCAATGGGCGGTGTGTGGTGGCTAATCCCTTGGTGCGCACCGCCGAGGGCGGTTACGCCATGGATTTTGATGGCCTCGAGCGCGTGATAGCCGAGCATCACCCCACTATGATGATAGTCTGCAACCCTCACAATCCGGTGGGCTTGCAGTGGAGCGCGGCGACGCTGGCGCGCGTGGCGGCCATCTGCCGCAGCCACGGCATAGTGCTCATCTCTGATGAAATCTACGGCGATATGATGCTCGGCGGCAAGCGCCATATCCCCACGGCCACGGTGTCGGCCGATGCTGAGGCTGTGACGGTGACGCTGGGCGCCCCATCGAAGACGTTCAATATCCCGGGCATCGTCAGCGCCTGGACCGTGGTCAAGGCGCGTGCGCTGCGCGAGCCGTTCTTCGGCTGGCTGTCGGCGAGCGAGTTCAACACACCACCCATCGCGGCGATGGTGGCTACGCAGGCGGCCTATGAGCATGGCGAGGCGTGGCTTGACCAGGTGTTAGCTTATCTGCAGGGCAATGTGGATTATGCTGCACGCTTTCTGGCGAGCGAGCTCAGCGAGGTGGGCATGGCTGTGCCTGATGCCTCATTTGCCATCTGGCTTGACTTCACGCGCCTGGGCTTGACGCAGCCTGAGCTTGTCAAGCTGCTGATATGCAGCGGCCGTCTGGCGCTGAGCGATGGTGCCTCGTTCGGCCTCGGCGGCGAGGGCTATATGCGCATGAACATCGGTGTGCCGCGCGCGGTGCTTGCCGAGGGCTTGTGGCGCCTGCGCACGGCGGTGCACTCGCTGGGCAGCGGCGTTGGCGCCAATGGCGCGGTGGATATGCCTGCCGACATAGAGTTTGTGCGTATGCACGGCTTGGGCAATGACTTTGTGTATATTGACTGTATGCATCGCGAGATACCGCACCTCCAGGCCTTGGTGCCCGAGATGTGCAGGCCTCACACGGGCCTGGCCACTGATGGCGTGATAGCCATTATGGGCAGCGCGGTGGCTGACTGCCGCATGCGCATCTTCAATGCCGATGGCAGCGAGGCTCAGATGTGTGGCAATGGCATACGCTGCGTGGCCAAGTATGTCTATGACAATAAGATAGCGCGCACGCGGCGCATCACTGTGGAGACCCTCGCCGGCATCAAGACGGTGGAGGTGCACCCAGGCATCGATGGCACCGTGGAGACGGTGACGGTGGATATGGGCTTGCCGTCAACAGCTCCGGTGCAGGTGCCGGTGAGCTACGCCGGCGCGGCTATGATTGACAGCCCGGTGGCTGTAGGTGAGCATCAGGTGCGCGTCACCGCCGTGTCGGTGGGCAATCCTCACGGCGTGGTCTTTGTGGATAACTTCAGCGATGATATGGTGGGCACACTGGGGCCTCAGCTCGAGACTCACGCTATATGGCCCGAGCGCGCCAACATAGAGTTTGTCAGGGTAGATGACGGCGGCACTATCTCGGTGCGCACGTGGGAGCGCGGCGCGGGCGAGACGATGGCGTGCGGCACGGGAGCGTGCGCGGCCGCCACGGCGGCGGTGCTGACGGGCCGCGCTCAGTGGCCGCTGACGGTGCGTCTGCTCGGCGGCAACCTTGAGATAGATATAGACGGCACTACCGGGCACATCATGATGACGGGTCCGGCAGTGATGGTGGATAGCGGGCGTTATTACCCGTCGTCGCGCTGCTGAGCTTGTAGCGCCCGCAGTTGCTGACGGTATGCCTCGAGCAGCTCGTCCTCAGCGATGTCGAGCATGGCGGCCTTGCGCATAAACGGCTCCAGCTCTGTGTCAATGAAGGCTTTGTGGCGCATGTGCTTGATGGCTGCGGCGGCATGCTCCTCTACGAAGAGCCCTACACCGCGGCGGTTGTATATGATGCCTTGGTTTTGGAGATATTCGAAGGTGCGGGCCACGGTGTTGGCGCTCACCTCGATGAGCTGGGCGTACTCGCGCACTGAAGGTATGCGTTCGCCCTCGCCGTAGGTGCCTATCATGATGTCGTCGCAGATGCGGTCAGCGATTTGCAGGTAGATGGGTTTGCTGTCAGTGAAACTTACCATTTTATCGAAGCTAAGAGGGCCGAGAGGACCACGGTAATCATTAAGATAGTCATTTGCGATTGAGTATTTTGCCCACAATCTGCGAGCGGGTGTAGAGGTAATAGGCGAGCGCCCAGAAGGCCACGGTGGCTACTGCCATCAGGGTGTTGATAATAGTGGTGAGGGTCTCCGGCGATACGTTCACGTCTCTTATGACGCCGTTTGACGCCAGGATAGTCATAACGATGACGAAAACAAAGCCTATGCATAGCTCGGTCACGATAGTCTTGACGATGCTGAGCTTGTACCAGATGGCGCAGCCGAGCACAAAGACACTTTGCTGGAATAATACGGAGATGTGATTTTCAAGAGGCACATCGAAGATGGAGAGCACCGACACCATATTCATAGATATGGGCGAAGAAGCCAGGAACCAGTAGTTGACCACCAGGTATAGCACCACGGTGTAGGCCACGAGCACCACCATAGCGGCTATGGGTGCCAATACCAGCGCGCCTAAGGCTCCGAATGTAAATTTCTCAGCCATCGAGGCGGGCACCATCAGGTGAGAGCAGCGGCGTGCTTTGTTGTCCATATTGTCGATGACAAAAGCGCCGGCAAAGGCTATGATGACGCTGAACCAGCAGTACATATAGATGGTGGTGCGCGTGCTCAGAGCGAAGTTGAGCGTTGTGGTGTCAAGATGGTTAAATTTCACAAGGCTGTAGGCAGTGAATAGCCCTATGGCAGTCATGGCGCCGAAGACAGCCGCCAGCAGGGTGAGCATCTTGCGGCCGTTGAGAGATATTGC
Organism: Muribaculaceae bacterium; assembly: GCA_016302215.1. Taxonomy (GTDB): domain Bacteria; phylum Bacteroidota; class Bacteroidia; order Bacteroidales; family Muribaculaceae; genus CAG-873. The sequence continues at coordinate 7,326 of JAEDNZ010000058.1, read as the reverse complement.
TAAGCGAGCATATCTGGTGAAGCGCTCGAGTGAAAAAGTCTGTGAGTCAGTCATTGTGGTAATGTGTATGAGATGGTGGGGTGATTAGCTGTTGAAGATGCGAGTGATGGTCTGAGGGTCGCCGAGGGTGGCTCCGAAGAGTGTCTCAAGGTTGATTTCTGTCTCGTGCATGGCGTCGCCGTCAGAGGGGAGCACCAGGCTGTGGCCGGTGATAGAGGGCTGGGCGAAGATGGTGTCGGCGGGCAGGGGAGTCTCGGCGCTCTCCACAAAGCGCAGCTTTGAGGTGATGGTGGCCACGCTCTCGTCGAGCAGCACGCGGCTGTTGTCGATGATGATGACGTGGTCAATGCAGCTGTCGATGTCGCGCACCTGATGGGTGGATATTATCACGGCGCTGTCATCGTCGATATGGCATGCAGCCACGCGCCTGAATTGGCTCTTGCCGGGGATATCGAGGCCGTTGGTGGGCTCGTCCATGATGAGCAGGCGGCAGTGGGTGGCGAAGGCAAAGCTGATGAGCACCTTCTTGCGCTGGCCCATAGAGAGCGCCGAGAGGTCGGCGATATCGGTGTCCAGCTCGAAGATTTTCAGGTTATGCTCCATGTCGGTGGTGCTGAAGCGAGGGTAGAGGGCGCCGTAAACCTCGGCATATTTTTTGAGCGACATTTTGGGCAGCTCGTATTCTTCGGGCACGAGGTATATATCGGCGAGGGTGGCCGGGTGGCGGCGGCGTGTGTTGATGCCTTGGTAGGTCACTGTGCCTTTGCTCGGGGTGAGCAAGCCGGCAATGAGGTAGAGTAGGGTGGATTTGCCGGCGCCGTTGAGCCCCAGCAGCCCATATACTTTGCCCGGCTCCACGTCGAGAGAGAAGTCGCGGAGCACGGTCTTTTTGCGCAAGGTGCCGTAGCGAAATTCCAGGCCACGGATTTGCAGGAATGATTGTTGGCTGTTGTTGTCCATATTGTGATGAGTTTTGATTGTTATCTTTTATTGTGTTGTAGTGTACCAGTGTGCTCGTACACCGCAAAGGTATAACGGCTTTTTCGTGTGTGCAATAGTTTGGTTGGTATTTAACACAAATTTAACACTTTGGTTATAAACGCAGGTGGTTAATGATTGTTAAGCAGCGGTTTAGCTCATAAAATATAAGTATATTTGCAGCAGAAGGTCTAAATGTGTGAAATCATAACTTGAAAAGCTCTTACACTTAGGAAACATCCCCATAAATCAACTATAAAACAATAAAATAACAACAATATCAGTAATCACTCTAAAGCGAAAATCTATGCAAAAAATCGTATTCCGATTATTGCTGCTGCTATGCCTGATAGGGTATGCCGGCAGCAATGCCCAAGCGCAGAGCGTGAGTCCTCGCAAGGGCGTGGTGCGTGTCAAGCTCCAAGCCGAGATGGCCACGCAGGTGGGCACGGCAGCGCGCAAGGCGGCAGTGGCCGGCGAGCTGCAGTCAGGCGCTGTGGTGCTTGACGCATCGCTCAAGCAGCTCAAGGGTGTGAGCATCAGGCGCGTGTTGCCCTACAACGCGCGGTATGAGGCTCAGCGCGCCCGTTTCGGCCTTGACCGATGGTATGAAATCACTTTTGACGAGAGCGTAAGCCCGGTAGAGGCGCGGCGCATACTGGCAGAGACGCCGGGTGTGCAGCATGCCACCACGGTGGCGCCGATGGTGCTCAAAGACGGCGGTGACCGCAGCCGCGCCGTGATAGCTACGGCGATACCGGTAGCCACCGGCGAGGCGCTGCCCTTCAATGACCCGCGCCTGCCCTCGCAATGGCACTATCGCAACACCGGCAAGATGGAGGGCGCCGTCAAGGGCGCCGACATCAACGTGTTTGAGGCGTGGCAGTCAGCCACCGGCAGCTCTAACGTGTTAGTGGCTGTGATTGACGGCGGTATCGACGTGGATCACGAAGACCTCGCCGCAAATATGTATGTCAACACCGCCGAGCTTAACGGCACCCCCGGCGTGGACGACGACGGCAACGGATACGTAGATGACATCTACGGATATAACTTCTGCACCAACGAGGGCGAGATATATCCCCACAACCACGGCACTCACGTGGCCGGCACCGTGGCTGCTGTCAATAACAACGGCATAGGCGTGGCCGGCGTGGCCGGCGGCGACGGCACGGCGGGCAGCGGTGTGCGTCTGCTCTCGTGCCAGGTGTTTGACTCCCGCTCGGGAGCCGGCGACGGCGACTTTGCCGCCGCGCTGGTGTATGCCGCCGAGATGGGCGCCCACATTGCGCAATGCTCATGGGGCTGGGCTACGCCCGGCTATTACGAGCAAGATGTGCTTGATGCTATCGAATACTTCCAGTCGCTGCCGCGTGCCAACGGAGTGGCCGGCGGCCTCTGTATCTTTGCCGCCGGTAACGACGGCGTCACCGGCGATTGCTACCCCGCCTGCCTCGATGATGTGCTGGCTGTGGCGTCAATGACCTATGACTTGCACCCGGCAAGCTACTCAAACTATGGCGCCTGGGTCGATGTGACGGCTCCCGGCGGACTGATGGACTTCAACGAGGCTCAGGGAGTGCTCTCCACGCTGCCCAACGATAAATACGGCTACATGGAAGGCACCTCTATGGCGTGTCCGCACGTGTCGGGTATCGCCGCGCTGATACTGTCAAAATACAGCGACCGCAAGCTGTCGCCGGCCTTGCTCAAGACGCAGTTGGAGACCTCGGTCAACGACTTCTATACGAGCAATCCGGCGGCTGAGGGTCTCTATGGCTCAGGATATGTAGATGCCGGCAAAGCGCTGATGATGAGCTCGGGCGAGGCACCGGCCGTGGTGTCAGACCTCAGCGCCGATGCGGCCCAAGATGTCATCACCCTGCACTGGACCATCCCCTCCAGCAGCGACAACAATGTCAATCACCACGTGCTCTACTACAGCACCACGGCCTTTGACGCCTCGACAAACCCCGGCACACTCAAGGCAGTGACCATTGACACCAAGTTTATGGCCTCGGGCGATGTGATGACCTATGAGTTAGGCGGCCTGCTGCCCATGACCACATATTACCTCGCCATCAAGGCCATCGACCGCTGGGGCAATGCTTCCGAGCTGTCAGATGTCATCACCGCTACTACCAACTCCGGCCCGAAGATGACCATCAACAAGACGAGCCTCAGCATGGTGCTGTCGTCAGCGCCTCGTCAGGGCAAAGGCTCGTTTGTGATAGGCAACGATGACGAAGGCTTGCTGAAGTGGGCTTACAATGCCAATACCATATCAGCCTCGATAAAGTCATACGCTGCCTCTATGCCGCCCACGGTGGCCAACACCGTGGCTTACAACGGCACCCTCGGCGTGCAGCCTTATGCCGCCTCGACGGCCACCTCCGTGGAGGCAGTGACAGAGCTTAACCGCGATGACTATCCGCTGTCGCTGCAATCGTGGCGCACTCTGTATGCTTACATCGGCGATAGCGATGCCTCACTGCCCAACTCTATGGCGCAATACTTCGTGGTTGACCCCGAGCAATACCCCGAAGGCTTCAACCTCACGGCGGTCAACGCTCAAGGCGCCTACGGCACCAACCCCACCATCGAGGTGTATAAAGGCGCCAACCTCACCACGGCGTCAAAGGTGGTAGAGTTTAGCCCTTCATCATTCTATTACGGCTACAATATGGCTCTGCCCGAGCAATTTTACTTTGCCGCGGGCGAGAGCTTCTGGGTGGTGTTCCACTTTGCCCCTCAGAGCGAGCTGTATCCGCTGGGTATGGGCGTTGCCGATGACACCACCGTGGCCTCGCAGGCTTATATGAGCAACGATATGGGCGCCACATGGATGCGCCTCTCTGACGCTCTCGCCGGTTCGAAGTATGCTGAGATGGCCTCCTCGGCCACATGGTGTATCACCGCCGTGAGCCTCAACCCCGACTTCAGCCAACTCGTGACGCTGACGCCGGCCTCCGGCACCGTCAAGAGCGGTGAGACACAGACCGTGGAGGTGCTCACCGACGGTAGCAAGCTCTGCAATGGCAGCTATAAGTTCAACCTGCGCTTCACCACCAACGAGAGCCAGGCCAACACGCTGCTGCTCCCCATCAATGTCACCGTCACCAATCAGCAGCCGCAGATTAATATCAATAAGATAATCAATTTCGGCGACCTGCTCGTGGGCGAGAGCCGCACCATCACCGTGGAGGTCTTCAACGAAGGCTATGGTGCTTTCAGCGGCTCATCATACGGCGCGGCGCTCTATGGCGACAAGATTAAGTCCACATCAGAGCACTTCAGCGGCCCATCGTATATGCAGAGCGGCTTCCAGCCTCGTGCTACCACTAATGTGGACCTCACCTTCGCGCCCAAGGCCGCCGGCAGCCACACCGGTCAGATAATCTTCACTGACAAGAGCGGCAATCAGGTGGCTATCACCGTGCAGGGCGTAGCTACAGACCCCGCCGAGATATCCATCACGCCGCAGACCGTGGAGGTGGGCACCCTCACCGTGGGCGATGAGGCTCGAGATGTGCAGTTTGAGATTGCCAATACGGGCAACTATCCCCTGCAGTTTGTCTTCCCCAAATTCTCTGACGAGAGTGTGCCCGGAGCATCCGGCTCAAAGGTGCACAAGTTCGGCTACTCCTACACTTCCAACCTCGGTGGCTCCACCGCCTTTGCCTACGATGGCAATCCCGAGCTTATCGATGCCGTGGATATCACCTCGCAGTTTAACGACAACAATCCGTGGTCATCAGAGATAGCTCTGGGCTTTGACTTCCCCTACTACGGCACCACTTATGACCATGTCTATGTCACCGACTTTGGCGGCGTGGCCTTCTCTACGGGCAGTGACCTCATCTTGCGCAGCCCGCTCAGCGCCGAGCAATATCGCATCGGCGACACCGGCATGATTTCGGCCTACGGCACCAAGCTGCAGATGGGTCCGCAATCGCGCATCGCCTACGCCAAGCAGGACGGCAAATTCATCGTCACCTTCTCCAATGTCCTCGCCGTGGTGTATGACACAGACTATACGCCTATATCATTCCACATGTCGCTGGCTCCTAACGGCAACATCGAAGTGTTCTACGACAGCTATGACCCCGCAGCGGTCTTTGAGGAGGGCACGCACCTCTTCTTGGGCATCAACGACACCGCTGTTGCCGACCCGCTCACCGTCACAGACTCAGACATTGCCAATTCAATCTTCGCTACTGACGAAGAGCGCACAGAGCAAGGCGAGATATATGCACAGATTGGCACCGGGTCAGCCTTCCACTTTGAGGCGCCGCGCCCGAACATGATAGCCGCGCTGAGCCCCACTTACGGCATCGTGCCTCCCGGCAATAAGACTACCATCACCGCCACGGTGCAGGCCACCGACGAGATGTATGCCGGCGACACCTTCAACAACCTTGTGGTGATGAGCAATGACCCCATCAACGCCACCTCGCTGGTGCGCTTCAATGCCACCATCGCCGGCGATGACCTCAAGCCGCAGATAGCATTGGCGCAGAGCACCGTCGATTTCGGCGATGTGTTCCGCACCTCAGTGGCCAAGAAACCGGTGACAGTGCGCAATACCGGTAAGGCTGATCTCACCGTTAGCGCCGTGACCGTGGGCAACGGCATCGTCAGCACCGACATCACTCTGCCGCTGACCATCCCCGCCGGCCAGTCAAAGGACATCATCGTGACCGTGCCTACCGACACCGAGCGTGCTATCGCCGATGCTGTCACAGTCACCTCTGATGCCGGCACCGTCACCGCTCAAATCGCCGCCAACGTCATCGGCTGCCCCACCGCTGACCTCAGCTACACCGAGCTGACGCTGACGCTGCCCTACGGCGAGAGCGCTGACAAGCCGCTGACCATCACCAACAACGGCAACGAGGCTCTCAGCTATGCCTTGCTGCCCGGCGCACACGTCACCTACACCCCGCAGTATGACGGCGCCGGTGAGGTGCAGTATTCTTACGCCTCATCAGCCGACGACCCCTCAGTGAAGATGCAATGGGTTGATATCGAGACCACCGGCCTCGGCACTCAGAACAACTTCACCTACTATCTCTCTCACGACTATGTGGCCGTGGAGTTGCCGTTCGAGTTCCCCTTCTACGGCGAGAAGTACTCCACGATGTATATCTACAACACGGGCTTTGTATCGTTCACGCAGCGCAAGGACGAGCAGATATGGCCCGAGCCTCCGGCCGACTTCCCCGGCGGCACCATCTACACCAACCTCATAGCTCCCTACTGGGGTCTTCACTCTATGGATCAGAGCAAGGGCGCCGGCACATACTACTATGTCACCGATGACCGCGCCGTGATATCGTGGATGGAATATGGCAACACGATGAACCTGGGCGTATGCTATCAGCTGATACTCAACGCCGACGGCTCATTCAAGTACCAGTACAAGCCCTATGGCGAGTATGCCGTGATATTCGGCATCTTCGGCCTCGCCGGCATCTCTAATGCCGACGGCTCGCAGGGCTTCAAGATCCCCGACCGCTATGTGGCCTTCAATCAGGCAGTAGAGTTCACGCCTATTGTCACTACCAGCCTCGCTCCGGGCCAGAGCCGCACAGAGAGCGTTGTGGTGCATGCCGATGAATATGCCGGCACCTACACCGGTGACATCAAGCTCACCACCAATGTGCCGGGCAAAGAGTCTGTGACGATACCGGTGAATATGACTATCACGGGCACTCCTGAAGTGACTATCTCTGACGATATCACTATAGAGCACCCCGTGGGCTATCAGGACACCGACTATGACAACTTCTTCATCGCCAGCGGCGCCCTGTATGTGGCTGAGTTTGAGGTGGCCAACACCGGCTCGGCACCCTTCACCGTCACCGACATAGCCTTTGATGCTCCCAAGGTGTATGATGAATACTTCGGCGACTGGTTTGATGTGCTGCACCTCTACTACTATGGTCCGGAGTATGACTGGTTTGGCGACCCCACCGGCAATTACACGTGGATGCAGTATAACGACTACAACAAGCCGCAGTTCACTGTCACCGACACGCCGCTGCGCCTTGCCATCCCGATGATGCCCAGCGAGCTGTCAGGTGTCGTGGACACATACACCATCACCACCACGCTGACCTTTGATGATGGCACCACCAAGACTCACACCACCACCTTCATCATCACCCCGGCGCCCAAGCTCACCCTCGACAAGAAGGAAGTGAGAGTGACCAATGCCGCCTCTGACCTTACCACCACCGAGAGCGTCACCATCTCCAATACCGGAGCCTACAAGCTCAACTATGAGCTGACGCTCGACCCCACAGGCGTAGGTTATGTAGCCCCCGAAGGTGGCAGCGGCGGTGG
>JAEDNZ010000057.1 GCA_016302215.1 Muribaculaceae bacterium | reverse complement strand
TGCGCAAAGATAATAAAAAAACACAAACCAACACCTAAATTTCACAATTTAAGTTATGGTCTGTGCTTTTTTAGCCAAGACAATGCGCTATGCATTGCATGACATTATCAAAATAATCCTAAAACAACCATTAAAAATAATTCCAAAACTTACTACTCGTTGATATTAACATCTATATATGTATCAAAAACGAAATTTAGAGCTTAGTCCGCCGGCACGAGTGACGATGCACACGCCTCTGACACCACGATCGCGAGCTGCCTCAACGTTGTCAGCCACGCGAATGCCTTGGAGGTTATATACTCCTGTCACGTAGTCGTTGTCAGGAGTTGTAGCTATGTCAGTCACCGCCGATGTAGGGTGAAATTCAGCATAGTCAGCTGATTTGTAAAGCCTCACATTATCCACATCAAGCCACACATCTTCATTGACGGTGGCGCCGTCGCCGCCTTGCCATGGATTAGAGATGAAAAACTGCACGGCAATAGCTGATGTAGCGGGCGTAAATTTACGCTCTACGAGCTCCCAGCCACTGGTGGTGCCGGCATTTTTGTTTGTGTAAATAGCGTCACCTATTGATGAGCCGTCGCTGGAGCAGATGCGAAAGCCATGGCTCTTGTCAGATGAGCCTGAGTTGCCATACATCCAGCGCACCAAAGCATCGAGGCAATATTCTTCGCCGGCAGTGAGGCCGGTGACGATTTGCGTGGCGGTGCCGTCTTCCCAGCCGTTTTTTTCATAACGCTGCATGCGCAGATGCTGGGTGTTGCCGTCAAAGATGTACTTGTCATCAACCTCAGGCTCGCGTATTGATGCAGCTACATTCCAAACATCGCATTGCAGAGTCCAACCGGGCAGGTTGCCGTCAATGGTGGTATAGTCGGGCATCCAATCATAAGGCACTGTGGTCGAGAAGTTGGTATCCTCAAAGTCGCCGTTCTGCACCAAGTTGTAGGGGGTAGGCAGAGGTGTGCCGGGCTCGCCGCCGCCGGGCTCGCCGCCGCCGGGCTCGCCGCCGCCGGTAGGGTCAGGCGTGTAGATGCGCACATAGTCGATGAGATACTCGCAAGGGAAAGGTGTATTTGAAATCGAGCCGCCATTGTCACCGCCAAGAGCCAGGTTGAGGAAGAGGTTTTGGCCGTTGTTTTCGTCGCGGTAAGGGTTATAATCTACACGATTGTACCAATCTTGGTTGACATTGGGATTGACAGTGCGGCTGAGCATAACTTCATTGATGAGAATGTCATCAACGTATAATTTTATTGACTCATCAGTCCACACCATTTTCCATGTATGGAAATTGTCGCGGAAGTCATCGGGCAGCGATGAATAGTATTTAACCTTCGAGGCCCATTGGGCTTTCCAACGCTCCCAGCTGCCCCACGCCACATTAGCGTGAAGTGCTTCCTTGCCACCCGAAGGATAGTATTCCATAATATCTATTTCGCCGTAGTAAGGCCATTCGCCGGCGCCTCCCGTTGACCAGATGGCAGGCCAGCAGCCCAAATAACTGGGCAGCTTGGCGCGCACTTCCCAAATGCCTTGATAATAACCTTTTTTGAGCACTATTGACGATGAAGTATAGGTGGAGTATTGATCCTTCTTTTTCCAATCGCTGGAGTAGCGCTGGTAGTCTTTGTTCTTGACGGCTTCCTCACGCGCGGTAATCACAAGGCAGCCGTTTTTGATTTCTGTATTGTTGAAACCATTATAGTATTGGTTTTCGTGGTTGCGCACAAAGCCTTCTTCGGCTCGCCACACATCGGTATCTACAGCGCCATCTACATTAAATTCCTCTTGGAAAGCCAATTTATATCCCGGATATTTATTGGCAATGTCATCGGCCGACATGCACAGAGGCATAGACATCGTGGCCGCAACCAATGACAAGGTCAAAACACTATGTTTCATCGCTATGTTGAAAAAGTATATTAAAGGTTTGTTATATGGAGGGATGGTAGAGATTTATCAGGATGATGATAAAACAATTCGGAGCCGCTCAGCCGCACTGAGCGGCTCCGAAGGAATAGGTAACAAAAGATTTATCTATGGTTTTATTTCACCAGTTTCTGAGCGCCGTCAGTAGTGCGCACGATGAAGAAGCCTTTTTGAGCGCCGAGAGCCTCGGCATTGTCAGCTACACGCACACCGCGGAGGTTATACACGCCGAGCACTTGGCCTTGGGCAGCTACGCTGATGTCGCTGACGCCGGCGCTCTTGTTGGCGAGGTACTGCTCATAGTCTTCGGGGGTCATGATGGCGATGTCGTCGATGTCCATCCAGAAGCCCTCAGAGTGGTTGCCTTCCCACTTAACATTGTTGTGGCTCAGACGCAGACGCACGTTGCCGCTGGCAGGAGCCTTGAATACTTTCTCATAGAAAGACCACACGTCAGATGAACAGATGGCATCGTCTTTGTCATCGATGAGGTTACCTGCACCATACTCTTCGCCGTTGTCATCAAGCGGAGTAAGCTCGATACGGAAGTAGGGGTCATCCCATTCCACGGTTTCACCGCCGGCGCGAGCCACGATAGCACCGAGAGTATAGACTTGATTGGCAGTGAGGCCGGTAACTACTTGCTCGGCGCCACCGGCCTGCCAGCCGTTATCGTCGAAACGATAGATGTGGAGACACTGAGTATTGCCCTCGAAGGTGTGCTCATCGTCGATTTCCGGCTCAACGATATTGAGGAGGACACACCAGTCATCGTTGCCGGAGAGAGTCCATCCGGGAAGATAGTCGAGGTTGCCGGCGGCTTCGTCCCATTCCCAGGGGAAGTGGTTCTCGTAGTTGGTGTCTTCGAAGTCACCGTTCGTCACGAAGTTTTGCTGAGCGCTTGCTCCAAGAGCAAGAGATGCAACAGCTGCAGAAAGTAAAAACTTTTTCATTTCTCTTGATTTTTTGATGGTTAATAATAGGTTGGTATAGTTTTTTTGTTGTTAGTGATGATGGGTGCGTGCCCACGCCGAGAGTGGTTGGGCACGCCCTCATCGGTTATGATTATCGAGTGGCCGGAGCATCAGCCGTGGTGGGCCAATACGGGTTTTGATAGATTGGCGATGTAGCTATATCGCTGCCATCGGCTGAGCTTTCCAAGAAGTGGCTGGCAGCAATAGGCGACAGATAGTGAGCCATGTGCCAGGTCATACCTGAGTTGTAGAATTTATTCTGCGTGGAGATGCGGAACATTGACAAGTAGTTGGGGTCGCCGTTAAAGCCGCCTTCGGTATCAGTAGGAGATGACACATTGTTCTTCTTCGGGTCTGCCTGGTCATATTTGAGCTTGTTCTTGGGGAATGAGGCAAGCATCGGGCCGAAGATTTTTGCGCCATGCACAAAATACTTGTTGTCGATGAGCTGGTCGAGGGCACGCCAACGTAGCAGGTCATCCTTGCGCATACCCTCGGAGATAAACTCGCAACGACGCTCGCGGCGTATGTTGTAAAGCGTGGGCGAGGTGATACGCTGCCCGGCTGAATACAATGCCAAATCATGAGTGTAATACTCCTCAAGGTCAAGGTTGGTGGCAGCAATGGTCTTATGCGGGTCAGGATCGACACCGGCGCGCTGGCGCAGTTTGCTCCAATAATCCCAAGCAGTGGCATCAAGGTTGTCGCCATACATCTCCCATGCCGCTTCCATGTAGATAAGGTAAGCCTCGGCAGCGCGATAGATTATTGACGCAGTCTCATCAGTGCCGGTAGAGGTGTATTTGGTATCGGTGGTGAAGGCTTTGCCCTTCTTGTAACCTGTAGAGGTGCAGAATGCTATTGAGCTTGAATACACCACGGGAGCCTCATACTTGGGCGAGGCGCCGATGCGGTCGTCAGTGCCTGCATAGACGTATTCGCCGGGGGCCTTCATAAACAGGCGCCAGCGCCAGTCGCGACCCTCTTTGGTGTCAGAGATAAAGTCATCGCCTTTGTATCCGGATGCCGGGTCATAGATAGGCAGGCCATTATCCATGAGGAATGCGTTGGCATACTCTTGGGTGAAGCCGCGCGGCTGACCTTGGCGGTGATATTGGTTAAGGCTGTGACCTCCGGCCTTCTCCCTATTATATTCGCGATACATAAGCACCTCGTCATAGCCTGATGGGTCAAGCGTGGCAAACATATCATAGTAGGGATTTGAGGGGATTGAGTTGGAGGCTCCAATCATATTTTTGTTGTTGTCAGTGAGGGCATGGGCATCAGCCACCTGCTTTGAGGCATCGAGAGCCTGCTGCAAGAAGTATTTGACCTCAGCAGCATTGTCATAGGTAAACCCGGCATTATAGGCCATCTTGGCGCCCTCCCAGCCTGCATTGGCATCAGGCACAAAGGGAGTACCGGCGAAATACTTTTCCCAGGTGGCTTCGAAGAGAGCTACGCGAGCCTTCATCAGCAATGCCACATCGCGAGTGATGCGCACGCGTCCGCCTACCTTTGAGCCGTCAGACAGCAGGCTAATGGCTGAGTCAAGGTCAGCGATGATGAAGCGTGCCACCTTATTGCGAGGCTGACGCTGAGAGGCAGCGATTAGTATGTCGCGGTCGTCGGGGAGGTTTTCGGTGATGATGGGATAGTCGCCAATGCTGCGCAGACGGAAGAAGTACTCGAGTGCACGCAAGAAATATCCCTCGCCGAAGTAATGATTGACGGCATCTGGGTCACCGCCGATTTCATTATTTTCGACCTTTGGGCGCACGGTGCGGATAAAGAAGTTCAGGTCATTGATGCGGCTGAAATTCCATTTGCCGCCGGTAGCACCGACCTTATAGTCGCTACCCTCATAGAACTCGTTGCCGCACGAAGATGAGGCCTCATTGTCTGTGCCCATATCGTCGTGAATCCACGAGGTATAGTCGGCATGGCTGGGAAATTCATTGCCATAGCTGCCGGCATCCCAGTTAGAGTATGTGCAGTAGTAGTTGACCGTGTAGTAGCCCAGCTGCTCGGCGGTGGTGAAGTATGTCTCAGGCGAGACCTGCGAGGGCGGGGTTATGTCGAGATAGTCGTTGCAGGCTGTGAACGCGCCGACAAGAGCGGCCAGTGCCACTGCCTTTGATGCTTTATTTAGAAGTGATGTGTTCATCGTCATTTGTATAATAGAGATGTCATGATAAGATGTTAGTTACAACATATAGGCCGGGATTAGAAGTCCACGGAAAGGCCGAATGAGTATGTGCGCGCCAGGGGATAAGTGGCTCCGGACTTCATCTTCGACACTTCAAGGCTTTCAGGATCAATGACCTTTGACATATTGGTCCAGGTGCAGAGGTTCTCGCCGGAGAAGAAGATGCGCAGATTTGAGATATAAATCTTCTGTGTGAGGCTACGCGGTAATGTGTAACCGATCTGTAAATTCTTCAAGCGCAGATAGGCTGCATTCTGCAGGTAGCGTGTCTGACACTCGCGGTTCTTATTGGTATAGTATATGGGGCGAGCATAATAGGCATCGTAGTTCTCGCCCAGGAGGCTGCTGTCGTCACGCCAATAGTCGAGATGCTCGGTGAAGAAGAGCGACTCCCATCGGCCTCCGACGGTAGCGCCCCAGAAGGCAGCGCCTTTCTCACCGGCACCCTGGCCGCCGTAAGGGCTAAAGTAATAGTCGCGCTTACCCACGCCCTGGAAGAATGCTGACACGTCAATGCCCTTCCATTGCATATACAGGTTGAACCCGATGCGGAAACGCGGCGTGGTGTTACCGATGACTTTGAGGTCGCCAGACTCGGTGAGCGTCTGCTGCTTATGTATCTTGCCGTCGCCGTCGAGGTCAGCATACATCACATCGCCGGCCATCCATGGTGAGGAGTCGAGTTCGTCTTGGTTGACATTTGCAAGGTGGGCGTCCATCTGAGCTTGGTCTCGAGCGATGCCCACGGTGGTCAAGCCCCAAATCTGGCCCGTGACCATACCGGCGATGTATCTGTCGAGATATTGCTCGCGGTTGGGATAATCGGTGATTTTGGTTTGGTCGTCAGAGAGATTGAATTTCACGTTATATACAAAGTCGCCGATGTTATCGCGCCAGCCCAATGAGAGCTCCCAGCCGTAGGTGCGCATTGCCAGCGAATTTTGATTGGGCGGTGTGGCGCCGAGAGTGGCAGGGAGGGATATCAGGCTGCCTGAGCCGACCATATCGCGGTTGTTGCGCCAGAAGTAGTCAAACGAGGCCGTCAGCCTATTGCGCAGAGCTGATACATCGATACCGATATTTGTGTTGCGTATTTTTTCCCATGTGAGTGTAGAGGATATGAGCGAGGGGAACCACGCCTTGTTGGTCATCTCGCCGTTGACGAGCCAGCCGCCGTTGCCGTTGCTGGTGCCCATAATGCGGTATGTAGGATACCATGTGTCAGTATTCTGATTAGCCAATTGGCCGTAAGAGGCTCTCACCTTTAAGCCTTGGACGTAAGGCTGTATCTTCTCCCAGAATTTCTCTCTGTCGATATTCCAGCCCACCGATACAGAAGGCGAGAACACCCAGCGATGGTCGCGACGGAAGCGCGAGGTACCATCGTATCGCAAATTCACCTCAAGGAGGTATTTATTGTCGTAATCGTAGTTGATGCGGCCAAAGAAGCCGGCAGTGCGCCAATTTTGCACCTGCCCACCGAGGCTATAGTTCTCACGGCTGGTGGTAAGATTGAGCACAGGCAGGTCGGTAGAGACCTCATCGTTGCGGCTGGCATTGATGTCGCGATAGCGATAATCCTCTACCTGCATACCGGCCAGCGCCGTGAAGTTGTGCTTGTCAGCGAGGGTGAACATGTAGTTTGAATACACGTTGGCATTGAGATAGGTAGTGCGCCGCGAGTATTCATATACATACGAAGTGGTGCGCGATGTGTAGGTCGGGATGTGAGTCTGGTTGGGGTCAACGGCATCGTGAGCATAGATGGGGTTGCCGTCCTCGTGAGTCCAGTCATTGTTGATGCGAGCATTAAACTCACCGATGATGTTCCAATTTTTCAGCGGCGTGATTGTAACCTTAAATTGATTTGTGAAGATATCATTCTGCTCGTTGTGACGGCCGCCATTGTCGAGTGACTCTATGTAGTTGAAGTCGCTGGCGAGAAAGCCGTTAGGGTCATATATGGGGTTGATGGGCACGGCGCGGCGCATGATATTGTCATAGAAGCCTCCGTCCATAGTGGTGGAGCGGCTGTAGTCAGAGCGCGACCATCGTGATGTCAAGCCTATGTTGAGCCACGAATATAGCTGAGCGTTGATTTTGCCCATGATGCTGTAGCGGTTGTAGCTATCGTTGCCATGGTTCATAAAGCCTCCCTGATCCATAAAGTTGCCCGACACATAATAGTTAATTTTGTCAGTACCGCCGGTGAGCGAGAGGTTATGCTCCTGAGCGAAGGCAGTGCTCTTATAGTACTCGTCAATCCAGTTGACATTGGCATATACGCCCATTGATTCGCCGGTACCCCAGATTGAGTGGCCGTCTTGCCAGTGGTATCCATCAGCTACTACGTCAGACTCGCCTGCCCAATATTGGCGCACTTTCTCGACGTAGTCAGGGTCAAACTCGGCGGTGCCGGGCGATGTATTTGCCGTCACATCATTAAGGTAGTTGACAAACTGCCATGAGTCCATCATGTGGGGGAGGGTCAGAGGCTGATTAAAGCGGAAGCTATTGTTGTAGCGCACCGTGGTTTTGCCTTGCGAGCCGCTCTTGGTGGTGACTAATATCACGCCGAAAGGAGCGCGAGAGCCGTAAATTGATGATGAAGCAGCATCTTTAAGCACCGATATGCTCTCAATATCCTGGGGATTGATGGCATTGAGGTCACCCTCCATACCGTCAATAAGGATTAGAGGGCTGCCACTTGAGCCTTCGCCGATGGTGGCTGTACCGCGAATGTTAATCTGTTTTTGAGCATTAAGCTCGCCGCCGGAGGTAGAGTTGGATATGTTAAGACCGGGGATAAGACCTTGCAGCGCCGTCACGGTGTTGGACACGGGGCGGTCAGCTATATCCTTGGCAGAGGCAGTGCCGACAGCGCCGGTAAGGTTAACCTTCTTCTGCACGGCAAAACCCACTACCACCACGTCATCAAGCAGGGTGGCATCATTTTCCAGATTAATAGTCAGAGGCACGCCCGGCGTTGCTGTCACCGTCACGGTCTTGCAGCCCACATAGTATATTGTGAGCTTGACGGGGCGGTCAGCGTTGATTACAAATCGCCCGTCAATGTCGGTGGTGACCGGCGATATTTTTGAGTCGTTAGGCTTGACTGATGCGCCTATCACCGGCTCACCTTCAGCGTCATAGACTTCGCCGGTAATTCGTGTGGCAGATGACTGCGACGTCGAAGTCTGAGCTGCGGCCGATGGGGCTGCAAAAGCCGGAACAAAGCACGCTAATGCTAAGGCAACTGCCGGCGCGACTGCTATGCGTCGAGCCACAGATGTAATGTTAGTCATATCCATGATTTTGTTGTCGGTATTAGGTTGGTGTATTTAGGGTTAATAATTGTCAGGTAATAGTTCTAAAGTTCGTTGATTACGAATTGTGGCAAATGGTGTGTCAGCGTAATTGTGCCGGGGACCATTCATCGAGCCATTGCACCACGGGCTTGCCGCCTTCCCAAGTGATAGGGAGCCAAATATATCGTGCATCAGACGGATGCTCCGGACGCCACACATCGGCCATAAAGATAAATCTGTCAGTGCCGGGCACAGGTAATATATAGGTGCTCTGACCGCCAAAGGTAATATCAGCCTGAGGCCCTCGACATGGGTTGTCATGGCGTGTCCATGGCCCCCATATTGATGGTGCAGAGTACATTCGCGCCTTATTGGGAGCCCAACCGGTGCAGCCGCTGGTTATCATCCAATATGTGCCGCTATGCTTGAAGATGGCAGGCGCCTCATTTTGGTCGCCGGGAGCCACTCGTATGTATCGCCCGGTATGTGAGGTTTAATCAGCTGACAGCTCGGCGATGACGAGAGTGAGATTTTCTTCCGATGAAAAGATGTGGTATGCCTTGCCGTCGTCATCTACATATATAGTCATGTCGCGTGACATCTGGCCGGCCTCATTGTCGCGTATGTTGAAAAGGCCGCGGCGCACGGCATCACGCCATGGCTCAGTCCACCAATCGCCCAGCTCCACCGGGTCAATGGCCTCGACCTCGCAACGCTGCTCGTAAGTCATATTCTCAGGATAGATGCCCGGCAATACTCGTCCGGAGCGCAAATAAGTGTAAGGGCCTTGAGGCGTATCAGAGACAGCCACGCCATAGCGTGCTTTCTCGTATCCATAACCCTTCAATTCGAGATGAAACCACATCACATACTTACCCGTGAGAGCATTATACACCACCTTTGGGCGCTCAAGGATACAGCCGCGCTCTATATCGTGACCCTTGACATCAACCACCGGCAGAGCCACACCTTCATTGCTCCAATCCACGAGATTAGTAGATTTATAGCATGTGACGCCTACCATAGCTGAGCTCGTGGTGTCGCATTTATGCTCGCCGTACCAGTAATACGCATCACCGCTAACGAGCACTCCGCCACCATGAGCGTTGATATGAGTGCCCTTGTTGTCGAGCCACAAGGCGCCCGGGCGTATCACTCCGGCCGAGGCATCGCTTGCCCACGCAGAGATGGCCATTGTCATTACCGCTATTGCCGCTACAATGATGTGGCGCGACTTAATTCCAATCTGATTGTGATGAGTTTGACTTGGTAACATAATTACTGTTTCTCACGGTTGTAGTTATGGTAAATTTTTGAGGTCAAGAACAAGGGTTTTATGCACTTAGGCCATACGTGATGATGCATACTATACACATCGTCAGCATCGACACCGCAAAGTTATCTATCGACACACATTCATCACGAGGCTCTTTTCGTAAAATAAGGGGCGATATTGAGCGAAGTGGGCATTTCAAATCATTTTTATAGCCACGGAAGCTCCAAATACCGATTTCGCCCTATTTTTTACGAATTTCACCCCGTGGGGTGTTTTGCCTTAAAAATAACTTTGTGATTATAAACCGATAAGAACATTATTACCTAAAATCATTACATAATACACCCACCACCCTAAAAAACACTGCAATACTTACTCGCTATGCTTATTATCCCTAAACGCTTGATATTATCAATTGCATTATCTTGTGCAATTATCGCAGCGCACTGCACCCCGGCTACCAGCACCACTCACTTTAAAGTCTTTGATATGAGCTGTGGCATGCCTGACAATTCAGTCAACGCCATCACCGAAGACGCCGATGGCTTCATTTGGGTAGGCACATGGAATGGGCTGGTACGCCTTGACGGAAAGAAAGCCGATGTGTTTCAAGCTGACGCAGCCAACCCCAACAGCCTATCAGGCAATATGATACGCGCGCTGCTGAGCACCGGCGAGGGGCTGTTTGTGGGCACCGACAATGGCATAGACTTCTACAGCCGCGCCGATGGTCTCTTCATACACAGCGTGGAAAAGCGAGCCACTGACACCGGATACAAGCCCATACAAGAACGCATCAGCCGCATCATTAATTCCGGTGGCAACATCTTTGCCGTCTCTATTGACGGCGACATATTGCGCTATCAAGGACGCAACTATATCGATGAAGCCGAGCACAACGTCTTTGTC
>JAEDNZ010000056.1 GCA_016302215.1 Muribaculaceae bacterium | reverse complement strand
CGCGAAGTTACAAAAAATCGCTCACATTACGAAATCGCACGCTCGTCTTCTTGCTTTTCATGCACTACTCTGTGCTATTATAGGCAACACCGCCGGGTCCAATAGTCCCCGGCGGTGTGATTGCGATATGGCGCTTGGTGGCGGATTATTCGAGGCAGGCGTCGAGGTCGCGCGTTATCTGCTCGCGATTGAGGTTGCGGCCGATAAACACGATTTTAATCATGCGGTCGCCGTAGCGGTCGTCCCAATCGCGCAAGATATCGGGTTGCTGCTGCACCAAAGCCATCAGATCTTGCTCGGGAGCAGAGGCATACCACTGGCCGCCGGCGGTGAGCTTCTTTTGCACACCGGCTTGCTCGAAGATGTACGACATATCCTTCTCGTCGGAGAAGTAGCATACGCCCTTGGCGCGGATTACTTCGGCCGGCCACTTTGAGGCCACGAAGTAGTCAAACTTGTTGAGGTCAAAAGCGGGGCGGCGATAATACACAAAAGTGCCTATGCCATACTCCTCTACTTCACCGCCCTCGTGGTCATGATGGTGGTGATGGTGGTGCGCTTCATGCTCATCGTGGTGATCATCATGGTCATGGTCCTCGTGATCATCATGGTCATGCTCCTCATCGTGGTGGTGGTGATGCGGATGCTTGGCGCGCTCTTCCTCCTCGGGGGTGGCCTGACGGTCTATTTCGCGCACCCACCCGGCAGAGAGCATAGTGCGGCCGAGGTCAAAAGCATGGGTGTCAATCAATTCGTCAATATCCACCTCGGCATAGTCGGCCTCGATGACGCGAGCTGTGGGCTGAATAGCCTTCAGCACGGCTTTGATATGGGCAAGGTCATCGGGCGACACCTCTGACACCTTGTTGAGCAAGATAGTGTTGCAGAACTCAATCTGCTGTATGATAAGGTTTTCGATATCTTCATCATCAATATTCTCGCGCTCCAGGTCATCGCCGCAAGCAAACTCGCTGCGAAGCCTTAGTGCATCGACCACAGTGACAATATTGTCAAGGCGCGGCACACCATGGCGCGTTACGCGCTTGTCAAGCTGCGGTATAGAGCAAATGGTTTGGGCTATAGGCTCGGGCTCGCAAATGCCACTGGCCTCGATGACGATATAGTCAAACTTGCGCAGAGCGGCAATCTCGTAGATTTGCTGCACGAGGTCCATCTTGAGAGTGCAGCAGATGCAGCCGTTCTGCAGCGAGACGAGGCTCTCGTCTTTCTTGCCGACGATGCCGCCTTTCTCAATGAGACGGGCATCAATATTTACCTCGCCTATATCATTGACGATAACGGCAAATTTGATGCCACGATTGTTAGAGAGAATGTGATTGACGAGAGTAGTCTTGCCACTGCCCAAATATCCGGTAAGGAGCAAGACGGGTATTTCCTTTGAATTCTTCATAGCTGAAAGAGTGCTAACGAGTACCCCGGAGCAGAATCGAACTGCTATCTAAGGTTTAGGAAACCTCTATTCTATCCGTTGAACTACCGGGGCAAAATTTTACACCGCCGCTGAGCGCCAAGGCTACAACGGCGGTGCAAAGATACAAAATATTTTTTATTTAATAAGCACCGATCGCGAGAAGTCGCCGATAGCCACGATATATATACCGACTGGCAGCCCTTCAATTGTAGCTGTGCCGGTGGGCACGTCTCCGCTAAAGCACATGGCACCATCGAGAGCGTATATGGCAACAGCGGCGGGGCGCACCGTCTCAACGATGATAGCGCCGGAGCGTGCATAAGCGTCCCATGTGTGGTAATCCACATCCACGCCAAACTCGACCACGCCTGAGCCGGCCGCCACGGTAGCCGTGGCCTCGGCATCATCATAGATGTATGCGTCGGCGCTTGCGGTGATAGCGGTGGTGTATTGGCCCTCTGTAGCGCTGAGCACGCGCATGTATATGCGGTCTTGCTCGGGGCTGATGCTTATTGATGTTGACCAATCGGCCTTGTCAGTAGATAACTGGAACGGCTCATTGACAGCAACATTGACATCAGAAGTGATATTTTCAATATCTATAAGGAGCTCGGCCACATCAGAGGGCACGCCCGGCTCGGTGACGAAGTGCAACTCCTCGTCAAACAAGATTTCGATAAACGGCATGGGCTCGGTGGTGGTCACGCGTATGGTGTTGGATCGCAGGCCATTAGAGCGCAGCGAATAGACGTAGCTCGTCAGCGGCTGCAAGCCGTCAACGCGGTATTGCTCATCGGCAGCCTGCACATCTACGGGGAAGCCCTCAACCGCGCCGACGGGGTCGAGCACATAGAGCTTATAGCAGCCGTTGTCATCGGCATTGCCGGTATTGACCCAATGCGCCACAAACGATGACGAGGTGACATCAGTGGCCTCATTAGCCACAAGGCCATCGCGAGCCTCGGCTTGCAAAGACACCGTCGAAGAGGCTGTGCCCGACTTCACGGTCAGAGTGGCGGTATATACGCCGGCCGTAGATGCCACAAACGAGATTGTAGCTTGAGTGCCGGCAAGAGCATCGGCGGCTGATATTGTCGCCGGCTCCACTGAGAAGCAGTCGCTGCCGGTGATGGCGAGAGACACCGTCTCGGTGAGATTTACGCCCTTGACTACGATATACGTCGTGGCTTTGGTGGCTACCGCGGTATTACCCATATTGATGATATCGCCATCAATAGGCGTGGCAATTTGCGGGAGGCCGGCCGCTCCTGAAGTCCACTTTTGCGAGGCATTGGCGCCCCAGATATAATCCACCATCTCGGGGTGGTCAATGAACGGATTGCGATTGCGTTGCTCGGCATACACGGCCTCGTTGCGGTCAAGCTCTTTTTGGCTGACGGGGTCCTGAGAGTGCCATTTAAGCAAGAGCTTCACGGCCCAATCCTTGAAGACGGGATAGCTGTTGCCGGCCATGAAATCGGCGGCGCTGCCGTTTTTTGTCCACTGAGCCACCTTGCTGTTGTAGCAGGCGGCAATGTAGAAATATGTGCGAGCGAAATCTCCCTTATATTCATCGTCAGGCTCAAAGACCGTGCCGGTATAGCCGGGGAAGGTGCACGAGCCACACTTGCCGAGAGCCTTGACGGAGCCGTTAGGGCTGAGCGTCTCGCCGTAGGCACACTCGCCATAAGGGTAGTTGCTGCGCTGGCCATTGACCTTGCCATCGGTGGGATATACTACAAAAGCATCGCTGCCCTGGCCGCTTGTGCCGCCACCCCACCATGACTGCGGGATAGAGTGCTCGCGATTGTAGCAATCGCCTACAGACTTGTAGTTGCCGCAGCGCTCAGAGGATGTAGGAGACCAATGCTTGGTGGAGTACATATCCCATATCTTGCCATCGGGATACACGTCAGATGTCTCGTAAAGGTCATAAAGGCCATCGTAGCCTACATTGTTGTATGAGCCGATGACTGATTGCAGAGCTGAGAGGAGAGCGGAGCCGCCCTTGTTCTCGCATGATTTGTAATAGCCGGTGGGTTCGGCGCCAAAAACAGCTATAGGCAATGCTAAAACCATAGCCATAACGCCGTGTCGGAGCAATGATTTAAGGTAATAGTAAGTGTGTGTCACGTCAGTACGTAAAATGTGGTGGATTTATTGAATTTAAAAGCCCTGTAGCCGAGCACGCTGACGGGTGCTAAGGCTGCAGGGCATATACGATGTTGTGTATCAGTCAATGATATCAAAGCCGGTGTACTTGCGCAAGCACTCGGGCACGATGATACCTTGTGGAGTCTGGAAGTCTTCGAGGAGGGCGGCCACAATGCGCGGCAGAGCGAGAGCCGAGCCATTGAGGGTGTGGCAGAGACGTATCTTCTTGTCCTCGCCACGATAGCGGCAGTGGAGGCGATTGGCCTGGTAAGTCTCGAAGTTTGATACCGACGACACCTCAAGCCAGCGCTGCTGCGCAGCCGAATACACTTCAAAGTCAAAGGTGATGGCTGAGGTGAAGCTCATATCGCCACCGCAGAGGCGCAAGATGTGCCACGGCAGGCCGAGCTTGTCGAGGAGGCCTTGTACATGGTCCTTCATCTTCTCCAGGGCGGCGTAAGAGTCCTCGGGGCGCTCGATGCGCACGATTTCCACCTTGTCAAACTGGTGCAGGCGGTTCAGGCCACGCACGTCCTTGCCATAGCTGCCGGCTTCGCGGCGGAAGCAAGCAGAGTAAGCGCAGTTCATAATAGGTAGCGCGTCATTGGGGATAATGACATCGCGATACAGATTGGTCACTGGCACCTCAGCCGTGGGGATAAGGTAGAGGTTGTCAAGGTTGCAGTGATACATCTGGCCTTCCTTGTCGGGGAGCTGGCCTGTGCCATAGCCCGAAGCCTCGTTGACGACATAGGGGGGCTGCACCTCAAGGTATCCGGCGGCTGAAGCCTCGTCGAGGAAGAATTGTATCAGCGCTCGCTGCAGCTTGGCGCCCTTACCGGTATATACAGGGAAGCCGGCACCTGTAATCTTGACGCCGAGGTCAAAGTCAATGAGCTTGTACTTTTTGGCGAGGTCCCAGTGCGGGAGGGCATCAGCGGGTAGCTCGGGTATCACGCCGCCGGTCTTCTCCACCACATTGTCGGCGGCAGAGACGCCCTCGGGCACCATATCGCAGGGCACGTTGGGCACTGACAATAAAATCTCGCGGATGCGAGCCTCCACGTCAGACAATTGGTCAGCAAGTGTCTTTTGCTCTTGCTTGATAGCAGCCACTTGAGCCTTGGCGTTATCAGCCTCATCGCGGCGGCCGGCTTTCATAAGCGCGCCTATCGAAGCGGCGAGCTTATTAAGTTCAGCCGATTGATTGTCAGTGGTGAGTTGCAGGCGGCGGCGCTCGTCATCGAGGGCGAGCACGCCGTTGATGGCATCGCGGCCATCAAAGCCCTTGACGGCGAGGCGCTTGATGATGCGCTCGGGGTCAGCTTTTATCTGTTGTATAGTAAGCATTGTGTGTGAATTTTTTTACGGATTTATAACGCTACAAAAGCGGGTATTAGGCATCACTTTGCCAGCATCTCCTTGACTTTGGCTGAGATGGCGCGGCCATCGGCACGGCCGGCGAGCTCCTTGGTGGCAACGCCCATCACCTTGCCCATATCAGCCGGCGAAGCGGCACCCACACGAGCTATAATCTTTGTCAGCTCAGCTGTCAGCTCCTCATCAGTGAGCGCTTTAGGCAAGTACTCCTCTATCACGGCCACCTCGGCGAGCTCTGCCTCAGCAAGGTCAGGGCGCGACTGCTGTGAATAGATGCTTGCACTCTCACGGCGCTGCTTGGCCATTTTCACCAATATCTTAAGCGCGGTGTCGTCAGAAAGATTGCCATCGCTCCCCGGAGCCGTCTTGGCCTCCAGAAACTCCTTTTTGATGCCGCGTAGAGCCTGCAGCCTCACCTTGTCGCGAGCAAGCATTGCGTCCTTGATAGCGGCGCTGACTGTGTCAAAAAGATTCATATTGTGTTTGTGTTTAAAAATTGTGGTGCAAAGTTAGTAATTTTTTGATAGCGCTCAACAAAAAATTTGTGCAAAATGCGGTGATAATTCTCAAATCATAGCAAATATGCCTTAAAAGTATCGCGCCGGCACATTCGCGCCGGCAGGGCTTAGCCTGTTGCAAATGACAAATAAGGGCGGCAGGGTTTGGCGTTGAGCGGGATTATGATTATCTTTGCGGCGTGAAAATATTAAGGCTTTTGACTGTTTGTGCGGCTGTGCTTGCCTTGTGGGGGTGCAGCAGCGTCAAGTATGTGCCTGACGGTGAGTATCTGCTTGACGATGCTCGCATCGTGATTAATGACAACAAGGATATCAAGCCGAGCGAATTGCAGAACTTCCTGCGCCAGCAGCCCAACCACAAGGTGCTGGGCTTCGCGCGGCTGCAGCTCTCTACATACAGCCTCAGCGGGCGCGACTCCACAAAGTGGTACAACAAATGGCTGCGCAATCTGGGTCAGCCCCCGGTGATTTATGATGAGGAGCTGACTGAGGCATCGCGGCGCCAGCTGCTGCAAGCGCTCGTCAACCGCGGATACATGGAGGCATCGGTAGCCGTGGATACCATCGCCCGCAAAGAGAAAAAGCGCATCAAAGTGACTTACACCATCAATACGGGCACGCCTCACACTATTTCGTCAATAGATTACGACATACCAGACACCGCCATTCGCAACATCGTCATGGCCGACACAGCCTCGCTGCCGATGCATGTGGGCGAGCTTTTTGACCGCAATCAACTCGACAACTGCCGCGCCAAGATAGCCGAGAGGATGCGCAACTCCGGCTACTACGCCTTCAATCGCGACTGCATTCACTACTATGCCGACACCATCAGCGGGAGCAAGACCGTGGGGCTGACACTGACCATGCGCGACCTCAGCGATGCCGAGACGCGCCGGGCTAAGGCATACAGCGGGTATAGGCTTAACCGCGTCATTTTCATGACCGCCGAGGGCGCGGCAGCCGACACCGTGCGCTATCGCAAGATAGAGGTGATATATGGCGATGACCGCTATCTGCGGCCGTCGGTACTCGAGGAGAAATGCTATCTGGTGCCCGGCAACCTATATAAGGCTACCGACGTTGACCGCACATACGAGGCCTTGAGCCGCCTCGGCATTCTTAAGTATATCAACATTGATATGATACCGGCCGGCGAGGTGTGCGGCGAGATGTGGCTTGACGCCGTCATCACCCTGTCGCGCAACAAAAAGCAGGGAGTGGCGCTCACACTCGAGGGCACCAACTCAGAGGGTGACCTGGGCTTTGGCGTAGGTCTGACATATCAGCACCGCAATCTCGCTAAGGGCTCAGAGATGCTCACCGCCAAATTCAGAGCGGCATACGAGAGTCTGTCAGGCGACCTTGACGGCCTGATTAACAATCGCTTCAGCGAATATGCCGGCGAGGTGGGGCTGACGATACCCAAATTTGTGTGTCCCTTCTTGTCAAAAGGCTTCCGCCAGCGCATGCGCGCCTCCACGGAGTTTGCATTGTCGTTCAACTATCAGGAGCGGCCGGAATACACTCGCATCATCGCCGGCGCAGCATGGCGATGGAAGTGGAGCCACCGCGCCCGTGAGTTTATGCGCAGCCACACTTACGATTTGATTGATATCAACTATGTGAGGCTGCCCCACAGCAAGATTGACTTCCTTGATGAGGTTGGCTTGCAAAACCCACTTTTGCGATACAGCTACGAAGACCACTTCATCATGCGCATGGGCTACACCTTCCAGCGCACAAACCGCCGCATCCCCACCGCCACGGTCAATGCCTTTGCCATTCAGCCGTGGGTATCCACGCTGCGCGCCTCGGCAGAGACCGCGGGCAACCTGCTTTACGGCATCTCCTCGCTGGTGGGGCAGCATACTGACGATGGCGCATATAAGGTCTTCGGCATTCAGTATGCCCAGTATGTCAAAGCCGAAGTGGATTACACCTACACTCGCAATTTCAATAGCCGCAATGCTCTGGCCACGCATGTGGGCTTCGGCATCACGGTGCCTTACGGCAACTCGGATATGGTGCCGTTTGAGAAGCGCTTTTATGCCGGCGGCGCCAACGGCGTGCGCGGCTGGGGTGTGCGCACTCTCGGCCCCGGTGCCTACGACTCCAAAAATTCGGTCAACGACTTCATCAACCAATGCGGCGATATTCGCTTTGACATGAGCGTGGAGTATAGAGCCAAGCTGTTTTGGGTGCTTGAGAGCGCCGTGTTTATCGACGCCGGCAATATCTGGACCATACGCGACTACCCGAGCCAGCCCGGCGGCGTGTTCAAATTCAGCAACTTTTTCAAGCAAATAGCACTCGCCTACGGCATAGGCCTGCGCATGGACTTCACTTACTTCCTGCTACGTCTGGATTTAGGCTTCAAGGCTCACAATCCCGCCACCAACCAGGAGGAATGGCCGCTGATACACCCCAAGTGGAGCCGCGATGCCAACTTTCACTTCTCAGTGGGCTATCCGTTCTGAGCGCTTATCACCACTTATTCATACACACATCAACTACTACAATGAAACGACTTGTAATATTTGACCTTGACGGCACACTGCTATACACGATAGATGACCTTGCCAACGCCACCAATCACGCCCTGCGCCAACTGGGATATGCGCCCCACTCTATGGCCGTGTATCCGATGATGGTAGGCAACGGTGTGCGCAAGCTGCTGGAGCGAGCGCTGCCCGCCGAGGCTCGCACCACGGAGATAATGGCGGCTATGTACAAAGAGTTTGTGACATATTACAACGACCATCTGTGGGACACGACACGCCCCTACACCGGGATAGTGTCGCTGGTGGAAACGCTTCACAGCAAGGGCATAGCGATGGCCGTGGCGTCAAACAAATATGAGAGCGCCGTCAAGCGGCTGATACCCAACTTCTTCGGCGATGGCACATTCAGCGCCATTTGCGGCTCGGTAGATGGCGTGCCCAATAAGCCCGACCCGTCGATAGTGTTCAGGGTGCTCACCGAAGTGCCTACCGCCAAAGCCGAGGTGCTCTATGTAGGCGACTCTGCCGTAGATATTGAGACGGCGCGGCGAGCGTGTGTAGAGTCAGTGGCGGTGACATGGGGCTTTAGGTCAGAGCATGAGCTGCGCGCCGCCAATCCCGACCATATCATCGACGACCCGGCTGAGATATTGTCGCTAATCTGACCATATCTATTAGCCTTAAGGTCTTATTGTTGGCAATCCTTGAATATTGTAGGCGTAAAGGCTCTAAAAGGCTCTAAAATGACGGCGGCGACTTTTCGCTATTCCACAATTTTTTCGTACCTTTGCAGTCACAAACTTGTCAGATGACGGCTCTCGAAAAAATACAGCAATTGATAGCGACCGACTTGCAGCGGCTCAATGATTTGATACGCAGCGAGTTGTCCTCGTCAAACATACTGATGAACACCGTCATTGACAATTACCTGGAATCAAAAGGCAAGCAGATACGGCCCATCATAGTGATACTGTGCGCCAAGATGTTTGGCACGGTGAGCGAGCAGGTGCTGCAAGGAGCCGCCGCCGTGGAGCTGTTGCACAATGCCTCGCTCATACACGATGACGTGGTCGATGACTCAAAGCTGCGACGCAACAGACCCACCATCAATTCGATATGGGACAATCACATAGCCGTGCTCGTGGGCGACTATTTCGTATCCACGGCGCTGCGCGAGGCGATAGCTACGTCAGATATGCGCATCGTGGCCTCGATATGCGATCTGGGCAAGATGCTCTCGCTGGGCGAGATTGACCAGATATACAACGCGCGCCACCACAGCCTCACCGAGGAGAGCTACTACAAAATCATCAGCTATAAGACGGCATCGCTCTTTGTGGCATGCGCCAAAGTGGGCTGCTACGCCTCTGCGGCGCCCGCTGATGCCCTCGCCAAGCTCAGCCGTGTAGCCGAGCTGCTGGGGCTATGCTTCCAAATCAGAGATGATATCTTTGACTACTACCCATCAGAGAAGGTGGGCAAGCCCACGGGCAACGACCTTCGCGAGGGCAAGATTACGCTGCCGCTGCTCCACGCCCTGTCAAAGACCGACGTGGCCGAGCACGCCCAGATGACGGCATTGGCCGGCGAAGAGTCGCTCTCCGACGACAAGATAGCACGGCTGCAGGCCTTTGCTCGCGACAACGGCGGCATCGAATACGCCGTGAGCGAGATGCAACGTCTGCGCAACGAGGCGTTCGCCTTGCTCGACACCCTGCCCGATGGAGATGCACGCCGCGCGCTGATGTCAATATTTGACTATATGATAGAGCGCGACTACTAAGCCATAACGCTCGCTACAACCAAAGCTATAATGGGACCATTTGACCGCACTGCGCTCCTCGCCGGAGATGATATGATGCAGCGCCTGAGCGCCACGAGGGTGATACTCGTAGGCGTGGGTGGCGTGGGGTCATGGTGCGCTGAGGCTCTGATACGCTCGGGGATAGGCCACCTCACCATCGTCGATTCCGATGCCGTTGACGTCACCAACATCAACAGGCAGCTCCCCGCCACATCATCTACGGTGGGGCTGCTGAAGGTAGATGTGCTGCGCCGACGATTGCTTGACATCAACCCTGATGCCGATATCACCGCCATCGCCGAGCGCTACACAGCTGACAATGCCGAGCGCTTTGCGCTGGAGAGCTATGACTATGTGATTGACGCCATTGACTCTCTGGATAGCAAGGCAGACCTGATATTGCGCGGCACGTCGATACCCGGAGTCAAGGTGGTATCGTCAATGGGAGCGGCGCGCAAGATTGACCCGTCAAAGATAGCGGTGACCGAGTTTTGGCGCGTGCAAGGCGATGCGTTGGCGCGAGCATTGCGCACACGCTTTCGCCGCAGCGGGTGCTTCCCGCGGCGCAAATTCAAATGTGTCTATAGCCCGGAGACACTAAGCCACCGCAGCGCCGATGGCACAGCAAAAGGCGGCCCCAACGGCACCTTTGCCCACGCCACTGCCATATTCGGCTTTACGCTGGCGTCGATAGTAATTCGCGACTTGTACGACACCGAAAAATAAAGAAATCCGGTCTCAAGCCAAAATCAGGCATCTTCGGCGGGTAGCTCTTCCCACTCCACATCTACGATGCGGCTCTCGCTATATGAGGCGCTGCCGG
>JAEDNZ010000249.1 GCA_016302215.1 Muribaculaceae bacterium | reverse complement strand
GCGGAGGCATCTTTTTGTGGCGGTGGATGTTGCTAATGACAAAAAAGATGATTAAATTTGCCGTATGGATATACACTTCGAACCGATTATCGCCGAGCGCGCTCCGCAGCTGCGCGTCATGGTCTTTGAGGCCGCCGTGGTCAATGGCGCCACGCCCGATGCCTTGTGGCAGGAGATAAGCGCTGCCGAGCAGTCGGTGCGTGCCTCAATGGCGATGCCTGATGTCAACAAGCGGCCGGCCATCGCAGCCACGCGTGCCGCCTACAAGGCGTTCGGCAAAGAACCCAACCGCTATCGGCCGTCAGCCGAGGCGCTGTGTCGCCGCGCCGTCAAGGGGCTGGAGCTATACCGCTCACTGGCCATCATTGACCTCATCAACCTGCTGTCAATGCTCACCGGTCACTCAATCGGAGGCTTTGATGCCGACAGCATCGCAGGCGAGGCGCTCACATTAGGCGTGGGGCGCGAGGGCGAGCCTTATGATGCCATAGGCCGCGGCATGCTCAACATTGCCGGCATGCCGGTGTATCGCGACAGCGTGGGCGGCGTAGGCACACCCACCAGCGACAACGACCGCACCAAGCTCAGCACCGACACGCGCCGCCTGCTGATGATAATCAATATGTATGGCCCGGCTGAGATTGATGCCGCCGCCACTGAGGCTCTGGCGCGTCGTCTGCTCGAGCAATACGCCTCTGCCACCGACATCGTGGTAAAGCACTATCGGCCCTAATCTCTAATCCCCAATTCCCAATCCCATATTATGGATACGCTCAAAGTATATGCCGGCTCTATTGACGAGCGCGCCACCGAGCGCGCCGTGGAGGCGCTGCGCTCCGGCCTCTGCATCATATATCCTACCGACACGCTCTATGCCCTGGGCTGCGATGCCCTCAACAACCGCGCCATAGAGCGCCTCTGCGCCCTCAAGGGCATCAACCCCGCTAAGCAGCAGCTCTCGATAGTGTGCTCTGACCTGTCGCAAGCCGCCGAGTATGCGCGCATTGACAATCACGCCTTCAAGGTGCTGCGCCACTACCTGCCGGGGCCTTACACCTTTGTGCTACCCGCCTCTACATCGCTGCCTAAGGTGTTCAAAGGCCGCAAGACCGTGGGTGTGCGTATCCCCGACTGCGAGATAGCGCGCCATCTGGCAGCCGGTCTCGGCCGCCCTTTGCTGACCACCTCGGTGGCCGTCGATGATGACCGCTATGACGCCACTGATGCTGAGTCGCTCGCCTGGCATTTTGAGACGATAGCGGCGCTCGCCATCGATGGCGGCGAGGGCGCAACCGTTCCTTCTACGGTGGTAGATCTCACTGACAGCGCCGACCCGCGGCTGCTGCGTCAAGGCGCCGGCGATTTTGAGTGACGAGCCCCGGGGCCTTCGCATAGGTTAAAAAGTGAGCCTGGCGGAGCATTTTTTTGTTTAAAATTGTTGCTTATCACGCCGATTTTCATTTACTTTGCAACGCAAACGTCTTGAAATACATTATAATCACGCAATAATAAGCTAATTAGAGTATGAAGAAATCTTTACTAACACTCTGTGCCGTAGCTTTTGTGGCTACTGCATCGGCTCAGTCGTTCACCCAACGCGCTGAAAAGACCGAGCGCATGAAATCGTTCACCATCGCTGAAGCCCCTGCTGCCACTGCATCGGCTCGCTTGCAGGCTCCGCAGAGCCGTGTTGCCGGTTCAATGGATTTTGGCTACTGCGGCGACCCTTATGCCCCGTTGAGCCCCGGTGGTGCCGTAGGCGATGAGCTGTGGCAAGCTATTGAGGTCAATGGCGTAAATGCTCAAAAATTTGCCGGCGCGCAAGTCACCTCTATCAACATCACTGCCGGCTCCACTGCCGCTGAAATCAATGCCGTGACTGATGTGACAGTGTTCCTCACCTATGACCTCAACGGCGAGCCGTTCTACACTCAGAACGCCACCCTCTCATCTGTCGAGTACTCTGACAATGTGGTGACACTGACCACCCCCTACACCATCGAGGCTGACAAGCCTTTCTATTTCGGCTATTACTTCACCCACACGGCTTCTACCATTAAAGC
>JAEDNZ010000248.1 GCA_016302215.1 Muribaculaceae bacterium | reverse complement strand
AGCCACATCAGCACCTCCATTTGCGACATTGTTGCATTGTTGTATTATGTTGCATTAGCGTGGTGCTCTTTGCCGAGTGCAAAAAAATTAGTACCTTTGCACTCGGTTTAATCATTAAGCAAATATGAAGATACTTGTCACGGGGTGTAACGGGCAGCTTGGTCGCGAATTGCGCGAGGTGCTTGAGAGCACTCACCCCGGTATTACCACCTATACCGACATCGATGAGCTGGATTTATGTGACCGCGCCGCCGTGCAGGCATTTTTAGACCGCGGCGACTTCAGCCATGTGGTCAACTGCGCCGCATACACCGCCGTAGATAAAGCTGAGGAGCAGAAGAAGGAGTGTGCCGCCGCCAATATTGATGCCATAACCAATCTGGCATACGGAGCGCAGGACCGCTGCCTTAAGATCTTGCATATATCCACTGACTATGTCTTTGACGGCACAGCGCATCGCCCCTACACCGAGAATGACAAGGTGAACCCCTTGTCGCACTACGGTACCACCAAGCGCAAAGGCGAGACCGCCCTGCTGGGCCTCGCCCCGGATAGTGTGGTGATACGCACGGCATGGCTCTATGCGCCAGACGGACATAATTTTGTCAACACGATGCTGCGGCTGGCGCGCACCGAGGGCCACGTCAGCGTAGTGTCAGACCAGATAGGCACCCCCACCTATGCTCGCGACCTTGCCGAGGCCATCTGCACCATCCTTTTCAGCCGCCAGTGGGTGTCCGGTATCTTTAACTTCTCAAACGAGGGTGTATGCTCGTGGTATGACTTTGCCAAGGCTATCTTCGAGATTGCCGATGTCAGCTGCGAGGTGACCCCCATCAGCACCGACGACTATCGTAGCGCCGCGCCCCGCCCATACTATTCGGTGCTTGACAAGGGACGCATACGCGCCACCTATGGCATCAAAATACCATATTGGCGTGACTCGCTGCGTCACTGCATCAATCGCATCAAAGATAAGTAAATTACCCCCCCATAAGCTATACCACAATACTCATCACCATCATATTATGTCAATACTCACTGACGAAATAGCGCGCCGCCGCACCTTTGCCATCATTTCACACCCCGATGCCGGTAAGACCACGCTCACTGAGAAGCTGCTGCTCTTTGGTGGCGCAATACACATTGCCGGTGCCGTCAAAAGTAATAAGATAAAGAAAACAGCCACGTCTGACTGGATGGAGATTGAAAAGCAGCGCGGCATCTCGGTGGCAACATCAGTGATGGGTTTTGAGTATGACGGATACAAGATTAACATCCTTGACACGCCCGGTCACCAAGACTTCGCCGAGGATACCTATCGCACGCTTACTGCCGTAGATTCGGTAATCATAGTGGTCGATGTGGCCAAAGGCGTGGAGCAGCAGACACGCAAGCTGATGGAGGTGTGCCGTATGCGCAACACGCCGGTTATCATCTTTGTCAATAAGCTTGACCGCGAGGGGCGCGACCCCTTTGAGATTATGGACGAGCTGGAGGCGGAGCTGCACATTGGAGTGCGCCCGCTGTCGTGGCCTATCAACATAGGCGCCAAATTCAAAGGCGTGTATAACATCTACGAGCACTCGCTCGACCTGTTCACGCCCGACAAGCAGAAAGTGTCAGAGCGTGTGGAGATTACCGATATCAACGACAGCGCCATCGATGAGGCCGTAGGCGAGGCTGATGCGGCAAAACTGCGCGAAGACCTGGAGCTGATAGAGGGTGTATATCCCGAGTTTGATGTCAATAGCTATCTTAGCGGCAGCATGGCGCCGGTATTCTTTGGCTCTGCGCTCAACACCTTCGGCGTGAAGGAGCTCCTGGACTGCTTCGTGAAGATAGCGCCATCGCCGCGGCCCGTCAATGCCGAGGAGCGCATCGTCAGGCCCGACGAGGAGGCCTTCACAGGCTTTGTGTTTAAGATACACGCCAATATGGATCCCAACCACCGCTCATGCATCGCCTTTGTCAAGGTGTGCTCCGGCCGCTTTGAGCGCAATGCGCCCTACCGCCATGTGCGCTCAGCCAAGATACTGAAATTTGCTGCCCCTACCGCCTTCATGGCTCAGAAAAAGAGCATCGTAGATGAGGC
>JAEDNZ010000055.1 GCA_016302215.1 Muribaculaceae bacterium | reverse complement strand
ACGACCCCTCCATCGAGATTATCAACATCCACGGCAAGGGTTACAAACTCATTGCGCCCGATGCCGAGTCGCAGAACGCCTAATCCTCCCCCCCCTCGCCGCGGCGCCCGTAGCGCCAAAGCCGGGTAAATCCTGATTTTTCACAGCATCTCAAGCGTGCCCCCGCTGCCACCAAGCAGCCGGGGCGCGCTTGACGTATTATTATACACCGCCGATGAGCTGTGAATTGGTAAACGGTCACCAAAATGATTGTTTTTAGGCATAAATCCGAGAAACCCCCCTTTTAGTATGAAAAAGCTCTCCGATGCATCACCCATTAAGATATAAATTTGCGCTGCATATGGCGAGAACTGTGCCTTCGGCTGTGCGCCCTCATCGACCTTTGACCTAAAACCGATTTATATATACAGAAAACCTTTTTTCAGATTACCAACATGAAGAAACAGACCTTCCCAATTCTTCTTGCAACCGGACTCTCGGTGGCAGTTTTTGCCGCGCCTACGGTTGAGAAAGCTCTCACAGGAGAGCCTCTGGTGCAAGGCCAGGCCTCAGCGCTACTCAAGAGCGCTGACGGGTTTGCCCCCACCGGCGACTACACAGTAGAGATGAAGCTTAAGCCCGCTCACAGCGCCAAGTCGCTGGTGCGCATCTTCGGCGAGGCCGGCGACCGTAGCGGTTACACCTTCACCGTGGGTGACACCTCTGTGGTCTTTCACGACCCCACTATTTTACCTTACCCCGATGTGGTGTTTGAGCGTCTTAACTCGCAAAAAGACGTCACCCTGCGCCTCGCTGTCAGTGGCGACAGTGTATATATCTATCGCGAGGGTATGCTCGTGGGGCAGCGCTCCATGCGCTATGCGCCGTTGCCCGTAGAGACTGCTGAGGAGCAGTATGACAGCCCCAATCTCGTGGTCAATGGCGACTTTGAGAGCAAAGCCGGTATCACTGAGAATGTAATTACCGAAGAGAAGGGTGCCACATGCCTCCGCACGATGGATGCCTGGTTCATCTATCCCAACGATGATGTGTGGAACTCGCGCACCTATCTGCAGACATCAGGCGACGGCACATGCCTGCGCATTCAGCGCTATGACTGGAACTCCGGCGGCCAATGGACCGACGGCATCGTGCAGCAGGCTGTCAACGTGGTGGGCGGCACGCCTTACCACTTCAGCTTCCGCGCTTACGGCGGTGAGTTCAACGGCACCTACTACGGCTACGCCAAACTAGTAGAGCCGGAAACCGGCAAGTCCAAGACTATCAATATCACCAGTGCCGACTCTTTTGAAGAATATGCTTTGGATTATACGCCCTCAGATAAGTGCACCAAGTTGCAAATCATCTTCGGCGTGAAATTCCCCGGCGGCCTCCTTGACTGGGGCGAGGTGCCCAAGGTGCCTGTATATGTTGACGACGTCGTGCTCTCGGGCAAGGCTTACCGCCACAGCGCAGCGGCTCTGGGCTTTGACACCGCCGAGGGTGCTACCGTGACATCGCTCAGCTACGATGGCACCGGGGCGTATGCTCCTATTCAGGCATCTATCACCACCGATGTCAGCCGCGTCACCATAGATGCCGCCACCGGCTCAAATACCGCCAAGGTGGCCGTCACGGCTCGAGGCCTCAAGGAAGGCGAGATGATTACCTTCTTGCCTTCGCCATACGTGACCGTGGCCCCGCCAAAATTGCCCTATAATGCAGCCGGCCAAAACATCACTATCAAATATGATGGCACTCGCGACCACGTCATTGACACATTATTTATAAAGAGTGGCATGGTGGTGTGCCCCGTTGTGCTTGACATCAAAGGCAAGCCCCTTGACCATGGCGCTCTCGCTCATACCGAGACACCTACGGCCAAGACGTATAGTGTGCCCCTGACCGCATCCGGCGCTTACTCAGTGGAGGTGCGCGCCCAAGTCAAAGAAGGCGCTAAAGACGGCCTCAAACTCTATGCCGCCGGCGCCGATGGCCGCGGTTATGGCATCTTTGTGGCTGACAGCGCTCTCACTGCCGATAACGGCAAGT
This sequence comes from Muribaculaceae bacterium, assembly GCA_016302215.1. Lineage (GTDB taxonomy): Bacteria > Bacteroidota > Bacteroidia > Bacteroidales > Muribaculaceae > CAG-873. The sequence goes on along the minus strand of JAEDNZ010000055.1, from coordinate 8,762 downwards.
CGGCTCAAGAAAACCCGCTCACCATAGCATCGCGCAAAAACTCTGACTTGCAGCACACATTCCGTGTGGCTGTCTCGCCCGACAATCTGCTGTATATATATCGTGACGGCAACCTTGCCGCTACGCTTGACGCCGCTGACTTCATCATACCTGCCGAGTTTGCCACCGGAGTCAAAGACTCTGACGACAACCTGCTGAGCAATGCCGACTTTGACGGCACATACGAGGTGGCATACGTCGAGGACGGCGGCCCCAAACCCTATGTATCAAAAATCCAAGGCTGGGACATCTATCCCGTGGAGCCGTGGAACACGCGCCAGCAAATAGTGCGCTGGGAAATCAACGAGGACGAAGGCTATGACTTCACCAACAAAGCCCTGATGCTCCACCGCTACGGATGGAATAAGGGCTTCTCCGATGGCCTTATCTCGCAAGCTGTCAATGTCACTCCCGGCCAGAAATATACTCTTACTTTCCTCGCTGCCGGTGGCATACATAATAATGTGAAATACGGCTATGTGCGCATCGAGGAAGTTGCCAACAGCACCAAGGGTGTCACTCAAGCCATATCTTCCGATAAGCCAAAGGCTTACACCATGTCCTACACCCCATCGGCCGGCTGCCGTCAGATACGCGTGGTCATCGGCCTCAAATCGCCGGGCGCCATCGGCGACTGGGGAGCTGTGCCCGAAGTGCCTATCTACGTGGATAAGCTCGTGCTAAAGGGTCAAAAGGCTGTGGGCAACGGCACCATAGGTTTCGTAGCAGACGAAGGCACCGTGGTGGAGCACTTTGCCTATGACTTTGACAATGCTTACGCTCCCGCTCAGCCCACCATCACCGTGGATAATGCCGATGTGCGCATCGATGGCACCGGCAAGGCGGCAATCATACGCATCACCGGCACCAACCTCAATGCAGGCGAAGACATCAATATCATCACGCCCGAGGGCATCGAAGCCAAGCCCGCTAAGGTGGCTTATGATGCTGCCGGCGCTATTGTGCGCCTGGAGCTCACCTCACAAGTGAAGCGCTTGCTGACAAATGTGATACTGCGCAGCGGCACCACCAAGGCTGTCGTGAAAGTAGATGGCCGCGGCACTCCGCTGGAGCAGAAGGACCTGAGCGCATCGCCCATCTACACCGGTAGCGATGCCTCGTGGAGCCACACAGAGGCCGATGGCTTCAAGCCCGGCGCTGACGGCTACACTGTGGAGTATCGTGCCAAGATGCAGCTCAATACCGCAGAGATGGCCGTCACCGCTGTTGACGCCTCTGCCGCCGTTCACCCCTTCAACACCAAAGTGAAGACCGGTATTTACAACGGCACCGATGCCGTCAATCGCAAGACACTCGCTCCCGACCTTGACTACCATACTTATCGTTATGCAGTGACAGCTGATCGCCATATCTTTGTATATCGCGACGGCGCCCCGATCGACACTCTTATGGTCGATGACTATGCCAACCCGACTTCTCTCGTGGGCACGGCTGCTGGCAATCAGCCCAACCTGCTACACAATCCCGGCTTTGAAGGCTTTGCCAAGACCTATGTTATGACTGACGATTCTGATGCCGAGGTATTCTATAACTATGTGCAAGGCTGGTCTATCCTTGACGGCAGCAACGGCTGGAATGCTCGCACATATATTGAGAACAAGACCATGAGCGACTTTATGGGCGATGACAACCATGTGATGTCAATAGAGCGCTATCGCTGGGAAGATGGCTGGACCGATGCCAAGGTGTCGCAAGTCATCGATGTGGTGCCCGGCAGCCCTTATAAGCTCTCCGTTATGGCTATGGGCGGCTTCCGCAAGAGCGATGACAAGTCGCTGGGCTTCATTCGCATCGAGGAGGTCAAGACCCCGGCTAAGGGCAAGGAGGTGAGCCTCACCGAGGCCACACGTTATGAGTTCGGCAGATACAACCTCTCCTACACCCCGAGCAGCTCATGCACACAGATACGCGTGATACTCGGCCTGAAGAAAGCCGGCAAAGGCAATGAATGTGAGCGCGTATATTTCGATGACGCTATTCTCACCGGCCAAGGCGTGACCTTCGCTCCGAAAATTTCCATGGCTAATAGTAATGCCACTCTCGAATACCTCACCTACGACGTCACCGGCGCTTATGCCCCGGAGATGCCTGACTTCACCATCAGCGATGAGGAGCTGACCTTTGACCACACCCTGGCTGAGCGCGTTATCACCGTAGGCTCTGCTGATGTCAAAGATACTGATAAGATTAAACTTGAAGCTCGCGGCAACTTCGTGGTAGAGCCGGAAGAACTCACCGCCAATACCGCCAACAACAGCGTCACCATCACCTTTACCGGCACCACTGACGGCACGGGCGCTCTCGTAGTCAGCGCCGGCGCTTTCTCGCAGACCGTGGCTCTGAGCGGCGCTGCCTCACCTTTGGAGCTTAAGGACATCTCCAATGACCCGGTATATACCGGCGCCGAGGGCGCTTACACCGCCGAGCCATCTACCGGCTTTGCTCCTACAAAAGCTGGATACACCATCGAGCTGGCCGGATCGCTCGACCAATATAGTGGCGGCAGCTTTGAAATCGGTGCCCTCAACGCCAAAGAGGTGGGTCCCAACCTTATCATCAGCGATGAGTTCACAGCCACATCGTTTGAGCAAGGTAATATTGACTTTATCGGTAACGGCTCTGACATCATATCTAATGTGGGCAACTTTGTCTATCGCATCACCGTCACTCCCGACAACAAAGCGTTTATCTTCAAAAACAGCGTGATGGTAGATACTATCGATATCACAAGCGCGCCCGCTGACCTGGCTTTCTTGCGCCCCGATGTGAGCATCGACTCTGACAACCTCGTGCGCAACGGCAACTTCAACGGCTCGTATGAATACACTCAGTATGACGAGGCTTACATGCTGTCATCGCTCGCCGGCTGGCACACCTCCGGCCTCAACGAGTGGAATGCTCGCGCATACATCATCGCCGATGCCGAGAACCCCGGCAACAATATCCTCAACATACAGCGCTATGAATGGAATGCCGGCTGGGCCGATGCACTCTTCTCGCAAGTGGTCAACGTATGCCCCAACACCACCTACACCCTGAGCGCCGACACCCGCGGTGGCGCTCAAGATGGCTTCAAACTCGCCTCTATGGATATCTCGGAAGTAGGCTTCGGCCACTCTAAATCGACCAATATCTCAAATGAGAACAGCGAGTTCAGCACTCAGACCGTGACTTACACCACCGGCGCCGACTGTCACCAGCTGAAGATTGCCTTCCGCCTGGCATCGTCGGGTGAAGACCATGGACCCAAGGCCAACCTCTATATTAAGAATGTGCGTCTCAGCGGCAAGAAACCGCTCTTTGATGCAGGTATCTACCTGCGCAGCGAGGCGCCTTTCAAGCTCAAATACTTCACCTTTGACCTCACCGGCGCGTATATGCCGGCTGACTGGGTGGGCGTAGATGACATCTTCGGCGACGATGATGCCGAGGCTATCGAGTGCGGCACCGCTCCCGGTCTCATCACCCTGCGCAACCTCCCCTCTGAGGCGCTCATCAGCGTGTATGATATCAGCGGCAAGACCGTGGCTGCTACTGCCGCCATTGCTTCATCTCAGGATATTGAGGTGGCTGCCGGTTACTACCTCGTGACAGTGGCCAATGATGCCAATACCGTTACGTTCAAGGTGGCTGTGAGATAATGACTATCGTGACATAGGCGCCCGAGTGTCGCCTTGAGCGCCTATGCCACGTTTGATGCTAACATGTTAATAACTAACAATATCACTAAGCATTATTAATTTTTACATCCATGAAAAAACTATTTATGCTACTGAGTGCCATCTTCGCGTTGGGCTTTGCAGCTCAAGAAGTGGCAGCGGCTGACTTCGTGCCCGAAGACGGTGTGAAGTATGTGTTCCGCCACAAGGACTCTCCCTATGTGCTCTTTGAGCGCGCTTCAGACAGCTACACCGTGCTCGCCACGCCAAAGAAGTCTGATGCAAACCAATACGAGGTGACCTTCACGGCTACCGATGGTGGCTATTATGCCGTCAATGGCAACGGCCATTATCTCTATCGTCGCTCTAACGGCTACGATACGATGTTCAAAAACAGCTCTGACAAGACTGCCGTCAAATTAATAGAATCTTCTACGGCCGACGATGTGACATACTATCGCATCGTCAGTGCCGATCGCAATCTCTGCGTAGCTCCTGATGCCGTGGGAGAGGGCGAGCAGCTGTGGTTTGACAAGGCTCTGACATCAGAGCTCGGCGAGTATGAGATTATCAAGGCCTCTGATATGGTTTTTAATCCTGCTGTGACTTTCGCTACATCGTCGGTTGCCATACAGAAAGATGCCGATGGCACCAACTCTGCCGCCCTGCGTTTCACTATCAACAATGTGGAAAGCGGTACCGTCACGCTCACGGCGTCAGAGGGCTTCACCGTGGAGCCTGCCACCGTTGAGTTTACCGGCGAGGTGGAGAATACCGTCACCGTCACCTCTGCCGAGGCTATCGGCGCTGAAGGCACCATCACCGTGACATACAATGACGCTGTGCTCGGCAATATTGCAGTGTCAGTAGTAGAGCCCTATCCCTGCTTCTATATCTTCAACCAAGTTACAGGCCTGGTCATCGGCGGCGATGAGACGCCGGTGCTCGCCGAGCTGACACTGGAGGACACACAGAAGTTCCAACGTGTGCCCGTAGAAGGCTCTACAAGCCGTTACTATTTAGTGCAGAAATCATCAGGTAAATACCTGCGCAATGTCTCCAGCGGTGAGGGCGTATATGCTAACTACTGCGACTACGGCGATGACAATGGCCGCATAGAGTGGCAGTTCCCCGCCAATGGCGATGGTGTCTCGCTCAAAAATACCAAGCAAGACCGTATCCTTATCCCCGTTAAGAATGAAGAAGGCTCGCAGCTGATGCTCTATGGTACAAGCAGCGATGAAGGCTCAGTGTGGACGCTCGAAGATTGCAGCCAGTTTGGCGAAGGTGACCCCACTGTCGAAATCGCTAATGAAGACGTTGTCGTTGAGCAGGATGGTATCACATTCACCACTGAGGTGCGTGCTTATAACCTCGGCGATGGCAACGCGGTCACTGTGGTCCCCTCTGAGGGCGTCAACGTCAGCGTCACCACGCTCGAAAACAGCTTCAAACGCTCGCCCATCACCATCTCTACATCTAATCCCGAAGGCACCGAGTGCTATGTCAATTTTGTGCTTGGCGACCAGGTGCTCAAGACACTCAATTTCACCGTGGTGAAGCGTTTCAACCGCTACATCGCTCACCTCGTATATGAGGGCGAGACTGACCTGGTGCTCGGCACCGAGGCTGACTCCACTCAGCCCATCCTTGCTGCTTACAATGAGGAGGACAATACGCTGCAGACCATCGTGGCAATGCCCGTAGGCGGCGACAGTGAGGCCTACTATCTCCTGCAAGAAGGCTCGTATGGCTATCTGAGCCATAAAGGCAATGGTTGGAGCACCGAATTCGGCGCTAACAGAGGCGCTGACAGCCAATGGACTATCGAGGTAATTGACGAGGCTGACCCCACCATTGTGCAGCTCCGCGGCTCTAAAGGCTTGCTCGATGCCGACAGCTATACCGAAGGCTCAAAGCTATATTGCAACAAGAGCAAGGGCACATGGCGCCTAAGCATCATTGGCGTGATGGAAACCAGCGTTGAGGAGGTAAACCTTGCTGACGCAGATGCTACTGCTACCGTTACCGTCACCGGCGTGGGTCTCCCCGCCGAAATCACCGTCACAACCACCGGCGCTGCTACAGTCAGCGTAGAGACACTGCCCGCTGAGGGCGGCGACGTCACCGTGGGCCTTGACGCTACAGCTGAGGACCTTACCGGCACCGTGGTATTCACCTCAGGCAGCTACACTAAGACTATCAATGTGCGCCTCAGCATCACACAGATGCAAGTCGATAAGACAGAGGCTCATATCGTGGGCAAGGGCGGCTTTGCCACCATCCACGTGAGCGCTACCGACATCGCTGACCCCATCGTCATCACCACCGAGGGCGATGGCTTTAATGTGAGCACCGCCGAAATCACTGCTGACACCTATGTAGAGAGCGATGTCACCGTCACCTATAGCGGCTCTACAGAGACCACCGGCAAGGTGATATTCACCTGTGGCAGCATCGTGCGTGAAGTAGCCGTTTCTGTAGAGTTCAACCCCGACATCACTATCAGCACCGAGGGTGGCACCACTTTTGACAATGGTATCGCTTACTTCAGCGTCACCGCCACTGACCTCTTCGATGTAATCACCATCACCGCTTCTGATGCTACCGTCGCCGTTGAGCCCGCCGAGCTCCCCGCTGATGCTGATGACGAATATGTATTCCTCACCGCCGGTGATGACACCGCCGATGGCACAATCACAGTGACACTCACCTGCGGCGACCTCGTCAAGACCGTTGACTTTGAGTACAAGAAGCCGGCCGGTATCAACGACCTCAACGGCGAGGCTCTCGCTATCACCGCCAATGCCGGCATCATCACTGTCAAGGGCGCTACTCGCGTCATCGTTGCCGACATCGCCGGCCGCGTTATCGCTGACACCAATGCCGCTGAGATAGCTCTTGCTGCCAACGGCGTGTATGTCGTTACTGCCATCAATGCTCAGGGCAACACCGCCACCGCAAAAGTTGTCAAATAACGATGTATCTTTTGCAATAATTAATTGACCATAATCAGCTACGGGGCTGCTACTACGATGCTCCGATGCAGCCCCATAGCTTCTTTATCTAACGCAACTACCTTAAAACCACAATATCAATGACCCGACTGACAACTACTGCTTGCGTCTTCGCCGTATGTGCTCTCGCTGCATCATCAGATGCCGCTGCCGCCACCTCGCGCATTTACAATGGTACCACATGGCATGCCACAGACGGCAGCACCATCAACGCACATGCTGCCGGCATTTACTATGAAGATGGTTACTACTATTGGTTCGGCGAAAACCGCGACGGCATGCGCTCAAACGGCGTTTCGGTATATCGCTCCACTGACCTCCTCAATTGGGATAGCCTCGGCTTGGCGCTGACGCCGGAGGGCGAGCGCAAAAACACCCTCCAAGATGTGGCGCCCGGTCGCACCCTCGAGCGCCCTAAAGTAATCAAAAACCCCACTACGGGCAAATATGTGATGTGGGCTCACTGGGAGGACGGCGAAGACTATTCCAAGGCTCGCGTCATGGTGGCGCAAGCCGACAAGCCCGAAGGCCCTTACACTTTGGTGCGCACTCTGCGCCCCAACGGCCAGGAATCGCGTGACCAGACTATCTTCCGCGACGACGACAACAAAGCATATCACATACGCTCATCGGAGGAAAATATGACGCTGCAATGCTCGCTCCTCTCTGACGATTATCTCGCGCCCACTGACACCTACGAGCGCATCATCCCCGGCAAGCAATACGAAGCACCGGCGATACTTAAAATCAACGAAACGTATATAGGCTTCTTCTCCGGTTGCACCGGCTGGCGTCCTAACCCTGGGCATGTGTGCACCACACGCGACATCATGAGCAACAACTGGAACGACCTGGGCAACCCATGCGTTGATGACAATGCCTCCACCACATACACCTCACAGCCTACCTACGCCCTCAAGCTGGCAGGCTATGACTATGCCTACATGTATCTGGGCGACAGATGGAACTCTTCTAATGTGCAGACCTCCACGTATGTCTGGCTCCCCATATTCCTGCGCACGGGCACTCCCTTCCTGCGATATTACGAAAGCTGGGACCTCAGCATCTTTGACACCCTTGATGCCATACGCCGCGCCGCCGCCATCGAGGACGGTAACACATACGTGCTGCTCAGCCGTTTGGCTGACCGCATGGTGTCACTAAGTGCCGGCAAGGTGTGCCTCTATGATGACAATGACTCCAAAAACCTCAGCTTTGTCTTTGAGGCTACCGGCGAGCCTGACACCTACAAGCTGCGCCGCGCTGACACTGACTCCTATCTGCGCGCTTCAGGCTCCTCAGTAGTGCTCGAGGACGGCGCCGACCTTGAGACGCAGAAGTGGGTCTTCGAGCGCTCAAGCGACAATTTCTACTCTATTGTGTCAAAGGCCACCGGCAAGGTGCTCTCCGTAAAAGACGCATCTATGGCATCAGGTGCCGAGATTGAACTCATTGAAAAGACCACGGCGGCGAAAGCTCGCTTCGGCGTGTATTTTGACCACCGCAAGTTTGACTATGAGGAGGACAATCCCTTTGGCGCTCCCGTGGTGCCGGCTGCCGTGGAGAATGTGACCCCCGATGCCGGTCGCATCACACTCACTATAGCCCCGGGTGCTGTCACTGTCAGCGGTGTTGCTAATGTCGCTAAAGTGATGGTTTATGATGTAGCCGGGCGCTGTGTGGCTCAGCGCTCGCTGCTCTGTGGCGGCGCTGCTGCCACGATGATGCTCAACAACCTCAATGCCGGCATTTACATCGTCACTGTCAGTGACGACAACTCATCTGCTTCAATCAAGATAGCTCTATGATAGTAGTGATATTTATGAATAGATAGATTAAACTATAGGTTTCCGATATGGCAATAAGTTAATAATAAAATGTAAAGTAAAGGATTTTGCAGTAATAAGTTAATTGTTACAAATGTGTGATGCACTCCGCAGTCTGTCGGTGTCGTGATGACACTGCCGGCTTGCGGAGGCATCTTTTTGTGGCGGTGGATGTTGCTAATGACAAAAAAGATGATTAA
>JAEDNZ010000247.1 GCA_016302215.1 Muribaculaceae bacterium | reverse complement strand
AGGGCAATGGCCGCTCCGTGCCCTCACTGTCAGTGAAGGCGGCGACAGGAGCATCGCCGGCCGTCAGTGTCATCGAACCGCTGACACCGCAGAAGTGCGTCACCGCTGCCCCAACGAGTATCACGGCAAAGGCCGCGTGCAGCAGCAGCGCCGCCGCCGACATAGCCTTGCGGCGCTGCACCACATACACCGCCGCCGTGATGAGCAGGGCGCCCCACAGTGCTATGGTCAGCGGCGCATGGTAAATCCACTGCGAGGCTGCCGTGCTGCCACAATATTTCTCAACTATCGTAGCAGCAATCATGGCGAGCATCAGTATGCCCGCCACGATGAAAGAAACATATTTAAAGAACACTGTTAGCGTCAGATAGAATTGATAAAGAAGCAGATAGCATCGCGGTCAGCCTTTGGCAGCGCGCGGAAACGCTCGGTGCAGTAGCGTGCATCGCTCTGCGGCGAGTAGCCGTGCCACATGATGGCCTCGATGACGGTGCGGGCGCGGCAGTCATGCAGGCGGTCGGCGCCCGGCGAGCCGGTGATAGCTTGGTGCAGTCCGCGCCCCCACAGCGGTGTCGTGCGGCACCACTCGCCGCGTATGTCATTGACCATAAACAGCTTGTGCTGCACCATATCGGTGTATGGCCATATTTTCTGATAGGGATACGAGGGCATTGACGAGGCGGCGAGCTTGAGGTTGGGGTCGCGCACGATGTCGGGGCCGGTGGTCCACGTGGGCCTATGGCAATATGCGCAGCCTATCTCGCTGAAGAGCTGTCGGCCGCGCTCAAACTGCGGGTCGTCAACATTGCGAGCGGCGGGCACGGCGAGGCCGCGATGCCACACCATCAGGTCTGTGTATTCATCGTCAGTCATCTCTATGGGCAGCGTCTTTGATGTCAGGTAGGTCTTGATGCGGGTCTCCATATCGCCGTTGTGCCACTCGGGGTGCTCCTTGTCGGGGTCGATACGTGCGATATACTCGTCAAAACGTGCCTGCACGTCGGGGTCTTTAGCCGAGTATTCGGCATACGTGCCGGCCGCATCGAGGTAATGGTAACGGCGGTCGCTGCGGGTGACGTTGGTGATGTTCCAGATAGCATTAGCGCCGGGGCCGTCTTGCAGCGGGCCGCGCGACAGGGCGTAGGTGTAGCGACGCGGATATTTGGTGCCATCGCCTTGGAGCGTGTTGCTGTACATTGACACCCACTCGCCGCCGGCAAAGAAGGCGGTGTTGAGGCCGTTGGGCAGGAGGCCGTCTGCCTCCTCCTGTGCGTATTGTGCCTTGAGGTCGGCATCATCGATAGCATCGAGCAGGCCCGTGCCATAGATGCCTATGGTGCTCTCCAGACGCACATCATACGGGTCGGCAATCTTATAGCCTTGGTTCACCACATAGATGGCGTCCTCGGGGATGGTGACGGTGGGGTAGATAAGCTCGTAAGTCTCGCCGTCGTCAAATTTATTGCCCCATTCGTCGGTAGCCACTGACCACGACACTCGTATCTTGTCCTCGTCAATGGGATTTTTGAAGGGCGCCACCGCGTGGGTCTGAGGCATACCGGCGAGCCACGTCACATAGCCCTGTGTGGCCGGGTTAAAGACCACCAACAGGCAGCCATTGCCTATCTCGGTAGTCTTGAACGTGCCATCGGGCACGCGCTGACCATGGCTATAGTTGGGGTGGCAATGCACACACGACGTGCGCACGTAAGCCGGGCCAAGACCACCTCTGACGCCGCCCACGTTGCTCATAAACGGCTTCTCAAAGAGTGCCTCGCCATTTTTGAATGACTGATACAGGCCGGCATTCTCCACCGCCGGAGTGGGCTGCTCAAAAGCGTTTTGTGTGGTGAGATAAGCCGTGCCAAGCTGGCCGCCGGTGTAGTACCATTCGGGCAGCGACGCCTCGGGGTCATCATCGGCATCAGGTGCCGGCGTATCCTCCGAGCACCCGGCGAGCATCGCTACCATAGCAGCGGCCAAGTGAAGGTATGTAATCTGTCGTAGCATAATCGTTTATGTATGTTTTAAGCGTAATACAATAACTGTGAGTGGAGAGGAGAATGAGAGTGGAGGAGAGGAGAATGAGTTATTGCTCAATGCAGCGTGCC
>JAEDNZ010000246.1 GCA_016302215.1 Muribaculaceae bacterium | reverse complement strand
AAGATTGAAAGCGACCGCAAAGGTACGCATTTTCGCCCAAACAGGCAATTATTACGTCGGTTAAATTGATAAAGTTAGTTAATAGATGTTATTTCTTTGAAATACCCCTATTAGTCGCCCCGCAGCGCGCGATTTCCCGGGGCGTAGTGAGGGGGCGAGGAAGGCCGGCATATAAATAATGTGTAAGCCTACGGGGCAGCACCATCAGTTGGTGCATAATCAGCTGCGCGACTAATGCGGCATAATCGACGCCGGGCACAAAGCCGCTTTGGCATCACTATTGTGGCCGATGCTTTACTTTTACGCTGATATTTCTAAACACAAACCCTCCAACCCAACTACACTATGACCACCGTAAAAGTAAAATTCAGCCCCGCAAGCAATGCCGCCGAGCCGGGCAGCATCTATTTCGCCATCACTCACGAGCGCGTCACGCGACGCCTCGCCACCCCCTACCGCCTCTACGCCCATGAGTGGGACGCGCGATGTGCCGCGCTCGCCGCCTCATGCGAGCAGTCTCAGCGGCTATCTCTGATGGCGCGACGGCTACAGCTTACCCGCGAGCGGCTGCAGCGCGTCATAGCCACCCTGGCCGAGCGCGGCACCGCCTACACCGCCGACGACATCGTATCGCGATACCACGAGCTCGCCGAGCGCCTGTCGGTAACAGCGGCGTTTGACGCCGCCATAGCCCGCCTGCGCCGCAACGCCAAGCTCCGCACCGCCGAGACCTACGCCTCAGCGCTCAACAGCTTAATGCGATACACCGGCGGCTGCGATATGCTGCTCGACGAGCTAAGCGCCGACACCATCGAGGACTACAGCGGCTTCCTGCACCGACGAGGCCTCGTGCCCAACACCATATCCTTCTACATGCGCATCTTGCGCGCCGTGTATAACCGCGCCGCCGACAATGGCGACCTCCCTGACACCAAGCCATTCAGACGCGTTTATACGGGCGTTGACAAGACGGCCAAGCGAGCGCTGCCACTGTCGGCGGTGCAGCAAATCAAGGCGCTCGCCCTCTCTGACTCACCCGCGCTTGACTATGCCCGCGATATGTTTCTCCTCAGCTTCTACCTGCGCGGCATGAGCTTCGTGGATATGGCTTACCTCCACAAGTCTGACCTCGTGAAGACCGGCTATGTTACATATCGGCGCCGCAAGACCGGACGCCTGCTGAAGATAGCATGGACGCCGCAGATGCAGTCGGTGGTGGATAAGTACGGCTGCAGCACCACGCCCTACTTGCTGCCAATCATAGGCAACGACGGCGGCGACACGCGCCGAGCTTACCGCAACGCCGCCTGCCGCATCAACCACAATCTCAAGACCATAGGCCACCTCATCGGCCTATCCGTGCCCCTTACCCTTTATGTGGCGCGACACTCCTGGGCCACCGCCGCCCGCTCTAAGGGTGTGCCTCTGAGCGTCATCTCCGAAGGCATGGGACACCGCTCCGAAGCCACCACGCGTATATACCTCGCCTCTCTCGACACCGCCGCCGTCGATAATGCCAATGCTATGATTATCGCAAGCATCTGACCACTGCATCGTGATATTTTTTTGCATAAGCCACAAAAATGCACTATCTTTGTGGTGCGCAACGCCGCCACGGCCTTTGACAGAAGAAATCACCACACCAAAGTAGATTGGGAAACTCTTCAAATTATTATGAAATGCCGAGCAAACCTTGATGCCTAATGGCGGGCCTCAGCTGCCTATGGCAGAGCCTTCGTGCCGGAGGATTACAAAGGGCTTCAAGGCCTCAAACCCTGTCATCTCGGAGTTTCATCGCATCCTTTGGTGTGGCCCTTTAGCGGGCGCTGAGAGGCAATGGCCTCCCGGCGCCCGCCTTTTTTGCACCGCCACACAGCTGCGCGGCAGGTTAAAAAATGCGGCCAAAGTGGGGCGATGTGTTGTAAAACATAAAAAAATCACCGCCGTTTGCAAAAAAAGTGACGCAAATTAATGCCATTGTCAAAAAAATAGTTATCTTTGCAGCGTGTAACATTATAGTAACAATTCGTAATCATTTTCACCCCAAAAAATAGTACTTATTAAGGATATTCTTATCTATTCAATATTATTCAACATTTAATCTTAAGCAGGTATGAAAAAATTTTACTTTTTCTTAGTGATGCTCTTTGCAGG
>JAEDNZ010000245.1 GCA_016302215.1 Muribaculaceae bacterium | reverse complement strand
AAAATAGCACCTCGATATTTTGACGCACCGGGTATTTTGACTATCTTTGCCCGACTAAAGCAACGACACACTAAGTAACCCCCCACATTATAGCACCCAATACGCCCGACACCGATGTCACCCAAACTAAAAAGCACCCTGCAATGGCTCCGACGATATATGTCGCTGCCCACCATCTGCGTGGTAGGCACTTTGGTGTATATGATATTTTTCAGCGACACCACGATAGTAAAGTCAATGGAATATCGCAGCACTATTGACAGCCTCCGCAATGAGATAAACATTCAGACTGACTCACTCGAATACTATCGGCAGCTCAACGACCGCCTGCAGCGCGACCCGCAGATGCTCGAGCGCGTGGTGCGCGAGCATTACAATATGAAACGCCCCGGCGAAGACATTTACCTCTTTGTGCCCGCCGGCAGTGCCGAAAAATGACACTATTAAACACCGCATATACAAATATACACATATATACACAAACACACGATGAAATCACCACTTATCTCACCGCGCATCACCGCCATCACGGCGCCGCTGGGGCTGCTCGCCATCGCCGCAGCCACGCTCATACCCATATATCAAGGCTCATTTTCATACAGCGCCCTCTCGCGCTGGCTTTACACCATCGGCGCCGCCGTGCTGCTGCTGAGCCGCCTCTTCGGCTCTGTCAGCGTAGCCGACCTGCGTCTGCGCCGGCTTTACCGCATCGAGAGCTGGAGCGCCATCTTCTTCTGCGTGGCAGCATTCTTCATGTGGTATCCCGAAGGCTCGCCTCGCGATTGGCTCGCCTTCACTCTCGCCGGTGCTGCCATACAGATTTACACCTCATTTGCCATCCCGGCAAGGCAGCGTAAAGTTAAAAATGGGCAATAACGCCGTTTGTTTGGCCACAAAAGCCCATCATTAACCAAAGTTAACCATTTACGTTGCGCCATCTCCGCTTTTATGGCTAACTTTGCATTGGAAATCAGTGATGACTCCACCACTCATAAGCAAACGCTTTTAAGAGTATCAATGCAGACGAAAAGTAAAACCCCAAATTAAGTTAAGGAAATCTCATGAAAGTCAGCCTCGCTGCGAAGCGCGGCTGACTTTTTTATGGCCATATGGTAAGCGCCATTATCGCGGTGAGGGATGGCGGCTTGGCGATGCCATCTCAGAGCCTCGCCGGGCGCTGCCGGCATTGGGGTATCAACGCAAGGCGGGCGGCCCTGTGAGGGTCGCCCGCCGATGTGTCGCGTATAATCAGGGTTGATTATTTCACAAACTTGATAGCTTCGTTGCCACGCTTAGCGATGTAAACGTTGCCTTCAACGAGGTTGTTAACACGTACACCCTGGAGGTTGTAGTAAACGGGAGCTACGTTAGCGTCAACAGCTACGTCAGCTACGCCTGCAGCGGGAGCAAATGTAACGGTGAGGGTCTCAAAGTTGAAAGTAACGAGGTAAGCACCTACGAGATCAATGGTCATGTCATCTTCGCCATCGAGAACAGAAGAGAGGCAGTCAGCGTTGATTGCTTTCTCAGAGAATTCACCTTTACCATATTTGGTACCCCAACCGGTGCTGGTGATAACGAAAGCTGTGCCACCTTCGATGAGGTTAGCTACGCAAGAGATTTCGGTGTCATCGCCTTCCATTTCGAGGCCACCATCGCCGGCAATCCAATTAGGCTCTACACAGTTACCTGCGAAGTACCACTTGATTGCGCCTTCAGACTCACCTGATACGGTGATAGTTGCAGAATTGAGGTCGAGGGTCACAGTTGCGTTCTTAACCGTAGAGAAGCCATCGAAAGCGATATCTTTGGTAGTTTCACCAACACTGTACTCGTAAGGTACATCAAGTTGGATAGCCTCACCATTGCTACCGAAGTTGATATCGGCATTGTCCCAAGTACCATCGTTGATTTTGAAACCGGTGCCGAGGGTCTCGAGAGTAACGCGGTACACCTTGTCTTGACCTTCAACGGGGCTCATTTTGGCATCTTCCTGAGCGAGTGCCCAGCTTGAACCATTTACATTGCCGCCGATTACATAGTAATCCTGAGCGAAAGCAGTTGCGCCCATCACGAGGGCAGCGAGAGCGAAGTAGAGTTTCTTCATTTTGCTTTGATTTAAAGTTAATAATTGAGTTATTTTGTTGAGTGATTT
>JAEDNZ010000244.1 GCA_016302215.1 Muribaculaceae bacterium | reverse complement strand
GTGTTGATTATGAAGCCTGAGAGTCAGAGCTTCACTTTTGTGTGGAGCACGATGTATAGGCCACGCGGTAGCTCGGGCGAAGTAGCCTCGCCGTCGTCATCGGCGATGGCAGATGCAATGCATCGGCCGTCAATGGCGTAGATGTCTATCTTAGAGCCGGGGAGCGCCCCACTGACAGCGAATGATGTGGGAGAGATGCGTGTGATGGTGATTTCGGGAGCTGTATTTGTGTCGTTGATGCCGGCGGGCAAATTCACTCTCACGGCTCGCGAGTAGATTGACTCGGTGTCTTTGTAAGATGTGGCTTTGATGCGGTATTCTTGGATGCCGCCAAAGTTTTCGTAGTCAAGGAAGTGTGCGTTTTTGCCTACTTTGTAGTCTATGCCGGCGTAGAGTGTGGCGAGGTAGTGCCACCCCACGCCGTTGATGCGTCGCTCTATGGTGTAGCTTTTAGCTGTTTCGCCGTTGTTGTCAAAGAAGTCGATACGCACGCGCTGTCCGTTGTATTTGATGGTGGGGAATGGCGGGGCGATGCGCCACAGGTGTATGTGTTGGGCGTCAGCGCGGTAAGCCGGGGCTGACTTAAAGGCGGCGAATAGGCGTCCGGCCGGTGTTAGCTTGCCGTCAATTACTAAGGCTCGGGCGTCTTCGACCCAGTTGTAGAGGGCGTGCCTTTCGAGCCATTTGCAGTTGTCAAAAGCCGGTAGCATTTGGCGGAGCCACTCAGTCTGCTTGGCCGAATTATCAGGGGTGTGAGGCCTTGCCACCTCGGTGGTGTTGCCATCGGTGTCGTATATGATGTTGAAGTCGGCGTCGCGTTGAGGCCCTGATTGGTCGGGCCATGACTCCTTGGTCCAGTTAGCGCCGTTGTTCCATTCGGTAATCCACATTGGGCGGCCGTTGTAGTCGTTAGTGCATAGGTCTTCGATTTTGCGGCAAAGGTTTTCAGGCGTTTGTGAGTCCCAATACATGTGTGTCGCAACGAAGTCCACGCGATAGTTCAGAGAATCGGCGGTGGCGATAAAGCGTTTGAGCCATTGCTTGTCAATGGAGGCGGGAGCCGGGGAGCCCAGTCGCAGGCCGCTCATGCAGTAGAGAGGCCATTGCGAGATGGCGTAGTCGGGGCCTACGTCAGCTTGGTCTCCGAGGTCGGGCTCGTTGTATCCGAGCAGATTGTCGGTATCGGTGCGTGAGCCTATGTTCTCCCAGCTGTCCCACCATTGGTTGTGGCGCATCGGCACATACTGATAGTCGGCGGAGCTGAGCCCGCCTGCGCCCCAGTCATAAAACCACGCAGAGCGTGTCAGCGGTGTCACTTCAAGACCGCAAATGCCCCGCTTGCCTACTCTGTCGTGGCGCATCACGCGCACAAATGAGGCAAACTCGAGGCCTTCGGGCATCTCGTCTATGATAATGTCGGCATCGTCAGCGATGAAGACCCGCGAGTATCCGGTGCCATCGGCATTATTTGCGAGGGTGCAGGCAAAGCCTCGCCTCAGTCTGAATGAGCGTATTGCATTGTCAAAATCTCCGAGCGTCACTTCCGGCAGGTAAGAGTCCTCGCCGAGCAGAGTGCCGCGGTAGTATATGTCCGGCTCGCATACCAGCATATTGCCCTTGCAGTTAGGCTCAGAGTATATTGTGAGTGGCGATGACAGCGCATCGGCGGTGATTTGAGAGCCATTGCCGTAGATGCTCAGCCGGTCTGCCGAAGCATCAAATGGCTTGCCGAGGCATTTGATGCTTCGGCAGAAGGGCTTCAGTCTCGGAGCACGTCAGCGCCTCGAGTATTAGTGTGGCCTGTGGCGATGCAATGTCGATTGATGATGTGTCATCAATAGGTCTATCGGCGGTCAGGCGCAGTGTGGCGTTGCCATTGATGGTGACGTCAGTGTCGGTCAGGGCATCAGCTACAATAGTCTCGCCATCGTTGATGACTAAGGGCGTGGCAGCATAAACAGAGCCGGTTATCACCGCGAAAATAGCAGTGGATGCGGCTCGCAGGGTATTTTTCATTGTGGCAACGTGTTTTATAAGGTTAAACTACGCAAAGGTATATCTTCTGCGCCAAAGCGACGGGTGGTAAATTGGTAAAAAACAGGTGGTAAATAGTCGTGGCGGTCATTATGGTGTGAAGCAAGGCGGCGCCCTGTGGGTTGACAGGGCGCC
>JAEDNZ010000243.1 GCA_016302215.1 Muribaculaceae bacterium | reverse complement strand
TACAAGCCTTGTACACAAACGATTGTTCTTGATAGAGATATTACCGACAATGAGGTGACACTCAGCAAATACACGCTCTTAGGCTCGGTGATGTATCTCACCGGCGAAGGCGATGTGCTTATCGAGGGCGCCTCGGTTGTGCTTAAGCATGGCGACACTGAAATCGGCTCTGCCACAACTGCGGCTGATGGCGCATTCAGCTTCTCAGGTCTCAGCGGCGGTGACTATACCCTGACAGCGTCAGCCGACGGATTTGTTACAGAGTCTGAGAACATTAGCCTTAACGGAGGTGCCAATGTAGATAAGCAATTCGTGCTCGAGTGGTCTAAATCCACTATCACCGGCACCGTGGTGCGCAGCGATGTCGATGTTGATGCTGCGCTTGCCTCCATCGCCGTGCAGCTGCTCGCCGGCGAGACTCTTGTAGCAGAAGCTACATCGGCTGCCGATGGCTCTTACTCATTGGAAATCAAAGGCTTGCTCGCCGATGGTGGATATAAGCTGCATGTTGCCGCCACTGATTACTTTGAGGAATTTACCTCTGACGTAACTCCTGAATATCAAGGCTCTGTGACACAAGGTATTAGCCTAAAGCCCGTGATGCTGGAGTATGTGGCCGTCATTGAAAACGAAGAAGGTGAGGCTCTCGAAGGCGCCACTATCACCGTTGCTAAGGCCGCTCCCAAGCAGATTATCGACAGCTTTGAGTACTTCAACGATGTCGATGGAACTAAAGTAAAAGAAACTCTGCTTGCCAACGGATGGTTGGATGTATCGGTGTCAGGTACTATTAGCCCGGAAAAGAGCGCTGCCGCTCAAAAGGATGGTACATGGTCATTGAGATTCGCTAACATCAGTGATTATTATGGTATGATTGTGCGCGCAGCCAAGGCCGGCACAGTGTCAATTTGGACTTTACAATATTCATATGCCGGTCAAGTTATAGCCTACAAAATGAAAGACAACGGCGATGGCACATACTCAATAGATGGTGGCGCTTTAGCATCAAAGAGCACAAGTACCAATTGGTCACAGTTGAGCTTCACCCTTGATGAAGACTGCTTAATAGGCTTCAAAATAAAAGGTAGCTATGTTGACTACTACGTCAACGAGATTGGCGCTACTGCCGGGTCTGCCGCTCCGGCCTATGCCGCCCCCGCCCTCGCTGATGAGTCTGGCGATACTCCCTCGAACATCAAAATAACCAAGGACCCCATCGACCTGAAGACTTTCACCATCGCTATCCCCAAGGTGGATTATTCCGATGAGACATACACCGCCACCGCTTCTGCCACCGGCGCTACTCTTCATTCGGATCCCTCTTCTTCGACCGACGTATGGGACTTCACCTTTAGCGATGAGAAGCATGTGTCAGTTTTCACAGGCGGTACACCCACCGGCGTTTCTGACATCAGCGTGGACGCCGCCCCCGCCGCCGACGCCGAATACTTCACCCTCCAGGGCGTGCGCGTGACCAACCCACACAGCGGCATCTACATCTGCCGCCGCGGCTCCGCCACCTCCAAGGTCCTCATCAGATAACCCCATTCCCTCCCTCATACCGCTGCGGCGGGCGCTCAGCGCCCGCCGCGCTTTTTTTATATAGCAGCGATAGCGATGATGCGATGCTGCAGCGCAAATGTATCGTCCAACAAGCCCCGCCGATGCGTGGCGCAAAATGTATCGTTCCGGTAGCCAGCCGCGATGCGTGGCTCGCCACGCATATCAGCCGTGATGGCTGATGTTGCCTGAAAGGCAAAACCACGGTGAGCCTGGAAGGCTCGCCGTGCATTAGCCGGGGGCGAAGCCCTCGGATAGCGTGGATAGAGCCATAAAGTCTGAAAGACGTCACCTTGGCTACAATAATGGCGCTTATATCACAATGATTTTAGGCCAAATAGGTGCTTTTGTAGCCCACGAGGCGCTGCTAACTTCAGGCTGAAAGCCGTTACCACGGCGAGCCTGGAAGGCTCGCTGTGCAATAGCCGGGGGCGAAGCCCTCGGATAGCGTGGATAGAGCCATAAAGTCTGAAAGACGTCACCTTGGCTACAATAATGGCGCTTATATCACAATGATTTTAGGCCAAATAGGTGCTTTTGTAGCCCACGAGGCGCTGCTAACTTCAGGCTGAAAGCCGTTACCACGGCGAGCCTGGAAGGCTCGCTGTGCA
>JAEDNZ010000242.1 GCA_016302215.1 Muribaculaceae bacterium | reverse complement strand
CGCGCCCCGAGGCCGGATTATCCACAAAATGCCCGCTAACCAGCGATGCTATCGTCGTGTGCTCCGCTACATACTTGATAACCAGCGCCAAAGCCTCTGTGCAAATACCTCGACCCCAATATGGCTTCGCCACCCAATAGCCCACAGTAGGCTCACCGGCGCGTGAAGGTATATCACATTCACACGACTCGCCATAGCCTATCGCGCCCACCACTTGGCCGGTGCTCTTTAGCACTATGGCCCAGGTCGTAGGTGTGTCAAACACCGTGGCTATTATCTCGCGGCTCTCTTCGATTGTGGTGTGTGGCTTCCAGCCAGCGCGATATCCGATGTCGGGGTCTGAGGCATATCGATATAGTTCCGGCGCATCTGCTGCCTCCCAGTGGCGCAGCTCTATGCGATTTGTTTGCAGTAGTTCCATCTTCGTCCAATTTTTGCAAAGGTAGTAATTTCTGCGCAATTAGCTGCCAAAGGCACAAATAACGACAATTTGACGTTAAAATACCTTAAAATCATTGCCACAGCGATTAAATTTAGTAACTTAGAGCCGACAAACATTAAATCTACCTTTCACCATGAACAAATCTTTATCTCTATCAAAAAATGCCGTTGTGAGATGGGCACAAAAGCCCGCCGCCGAGCTCACGCGCGACGACATCATATCATTCATCACTATGCATGGCATAGAGATGGTCAACTTTATGTATCCGGCAGGTGACGGTCGATTAAAGACGCTCAACTTTGTAGTCAACAATATGGCCTATCTTGAGACTATCCTCACCCTGGGCGAGCGCGTTGACGGCTCTTCACTATTCTCCTTTATCAGCGCCGGCAGCTCTGACCTTTATGTGATACCGCGATATGCCACCGCCTTCGTTGACCCCTTTGCCGAAATTCCCACGCTCACGATGCTTTGCTCCTTCCTTGACAAAGACGGAAAGCCCCTCGAGAGCTCGCCGGAATACACCCTGCGCAAGGCCTGCGAGGAGTTTACTCGCGCCACCGGGCTGCGCTTCCATGCTATGGGTGAACTTGAATACTATGTGATAGCTCAAGAGCAGTCGGCATTCCCGGCTTCTGACCAGCGCGGATACCACGAGTCAGCACCTTTTGCCAAACACAATGACTTCAGGGCACGATGCATGCAATACATAGCCCGCACCGGCGGTCAAATCAAATATGGCCACTCTGAGGTAGGGAACTTCACCCTCGCCGGCACAATATATGAGCAGAACGAGATAGAATTTCTCCCAGTAGAAGCCACCGAGGCCGCTGACCAGCTTATGCTCGCCAAATGGGTGATTAGAAACCTCGCTTATCGTGAAGGCCTCGATGTGACCTTTGCTCCGAAAATCACCACCGGCAAGGCCGGCTCGGGATTGCACATACATATGCGGCTGGTCGATGCCGATGGCCACAGCGTCATGCTTGACGATAAGCGCTGCCTCAGCGAGCAAGCGCGCAAAGCCATCGCCGGTCTGATGAAACTGGCGCCAGCGCTTACCGCCTTCGGCAACACCAACCCCACTTCATATTTCCGCCTCGTGCCTCATCAGGAGGCGCCGACCAATGTATGCTGGGGCGACCGCAACCGCTCGGTATTAGTGCGTGTGCCATTGGGCTGGACCGCTACCGATGATATGTGCCACGCCGTCAATCCCGGCTCGGTGATGCCCGCCGACATCGACCCGCTGCAAAAGCAGACCGTCGAAATACGTTCGGCCGATGGCTCCGCTGACATATATCAGTTGCTGGCCGGCCTCGCCGTAGCCGTGCGCCACGGCTTTGAGCTGCCCGATGCCCTCGACATCACGCGCCGCACTTATGTAGATGTAAATATTCATGCCGCCGAAAACGCCGAGCGCCTCGCCGCGCTCGACAGCCTGCCCGTCAACTGCGCCGGCTCGGCTGACTGCCTCGAAAGCGCGCGCGCCGTCTTCGAAAGCGCCGGCGTGTTCTCGCCCGCAATGATTGACGGCATCATAGCCCATCTGCGGTCGTATGACGAGGAGGAAGCTCGCGCCGCTCTGGGCGATGCGGCTCTGATGACTCGCCTCGTGCGACGTTTCTTCCACTGCGGTTGATACCACTCTGTATAATATATGGATGTCCTCCGCCGCGAAATAGATGCGATATATGCTCGCCAGCAGTTGTGGCTTGACACGCTGCCGGC
>JAEDNZ010000054.1 GCA_016302215.1 Muribaculaceae bacterium | reverse complement strand
CGCCTCGACCTGCGCAAAATCAATGTGGGCATCAACAGCCATGTCAGCGTAGATATCACCGGCACGGTGACCAATGCCATGCGCCCCGACCGCCTCGGAGGCGACCTTGACATCCACGGCAATATCATTGACCTCACCACGCTCAAAAACAATCTGCTGAGCCGTGACATGGCGCAGACGCTGTGCATACCGCCTATGACCATTGACGGCTCAGTGGCGATGCGTGACGGCGCCGTAGAGGGCACCGTGCAGGCTGTCACCGCCGCCGGGCGCCTCGCCCTCGATGCGCAATGGCATAGCCGCCGCGCCGAGTACGTCGCCTCGATTACTGCCGACCGCTTCCCCGTGGCGGCATTTATGCCATCGCTCGGCATAGGCAATGTCAGCGCCTCGCTTGACGTCAGCGGCAAGGGCTACAACCCCTTTGACAGCACCATGGTGGCGCAGGCGCGGCTCGATATCATTAGCGCCGCCTACGGCGGTTACGACTACAGCGGCATCAGCGGCGAGGCATCGGTGGATAGCGGCGCCGCCATCGTGGCCTTGCGCTCCTCAAATCCCGATGCCACCTTTGCCCTCGATGCCTCCGGCAATCTCATCGGCGACACCTACGACTGGACTATGGTGCTCTCCGGCGACCATATCGACCTCAAAGCGCTGAAAATGAGCGAGGAAGATGCTTCACTGCAGCTTTCGCTCGACGGCTCGGCCAAGCTATCGCCCTCTGCCCGATATATTGACGCCGACCTGACACTGCGCTCGCTGCGCTATGACCACGCCGCCGGCAACATCGCAGTGCGCGACATCCGCGCTCAGCTCAATGCCGACGACTCCACCACCAATGCCTCGCTGCGCAACCGCGACCTTTACACCTACTTCAGCTCCGAGTCGCCCATTGACACCCTCGCCGCGCGTATGTCACGCACGCTGTGTCTGCTCGACAGCCAACTCACGCGCCACCGCATCAACGTAGATGAGCTGCAGCGCGCCCTGCCGCCCTTTGTGCTCGACGTCTCGGCCGGCAACAACAATATCCTCACCGACATACTCTCAGACAGCCGCGCCGGCTTCAAGCGGCTACACATAGAGGCCTCTAACGACAGCTTGCTCACCCTCAGTGGCAAGGTGTTGGCCCTGCGGTCGGGCACCCTCACGCTCGACACCATCAGCGCCGAGCTGTCGCAGTATGGCGAGGACGCCGCCTTCACCATCAAGATGGACAATGCGCCGGGCACCCTCGACTCCTACGCCCATGTGCGCCTCGACGGCTTCTTGATGGACAATAATGTGTCGCTGCGCCTACAGCAGCACAACATCGCCGGCGACAAGGGCTATGACATAGGTGCGCGAGCAACCCTCGGCCGCGAATTGCTGCAGCTGCGCTTTGTGCCCACATCGCCCACAATCAACTATAAGCCGTGGTCTGTCAATGCCGATAATTATGTGAGCTACTGCATCAACGACAAGCACCTCGATGCCAATCTGCATATCACGGGCGGCGACTCCTCGATAGCCATCTTCACCGAGCATCGCGGCGAGCATCACCACGATGACGACGCCGGCGATGACGCCGACAATGACATCCACGCCACCGCCCAAGAAGACCTGATAGTGCAGCTGCGCAAGATACACCTCGCCGACATGGTGGCGCTGAACCCTCTGTCCACCCCTATGAGCGGCGACCTCTCGGCTGATATGCGTCTCAACCACCACAGCGGCGTGCTCGAGGGCAACGGCAATGTCACCCTCACCGACTTTTATTACGGCAAGGAGCGTGTGGGCACCATCGGAGCCGACATGACCATCGCCACTGATGCCGATGGCTTGCTGCGCGCGCAGGCACAGCTGAGCGTAGATGGTGTGCGCACCATGACGCTCGCCGGCGCCCTCAATGACTCCACCGCCACCTCGCCCCTGGCGCTGGATTTCTCCATGATACACTTCCCGCTGACATCGGTCAACCCCTTCCTGCCGCCCTCGCTGGCGCGCCTGCGTGGCACCCTCAACGGCTCGCTCAACATCACCGGCGACAGCGACAACCCCATCTTTGACGGTTGGCTGCAATTTGACTCCACCGCCGTGCGTGCCGCCATCATCGCCACCGAATACCCCGTCAGCGACGTGAAGATACCCGTGGAGCGCAGCAAGGTGCGCTTTGACAATTTCAGCATCAGAGGTGTCAACGACCGCTCGCTCGCCATCAACGGCACGGTGGATATCTCGTCTATGACCTCGCCGCTGATTGACCTCACCCTCACCGCCGACAATATGCAGATCTGCGGCACCTCTCGCCCCTCGCGCGGCGCCGACATATACGGCAAGGGATTTATATCCACCAACACCCGCGTGCGCAGCAACGATAAGTATATGTTTGTCAAAGCCGATGTGGCCATAGAGCCGGGCACCAATATCACCTATGTGATGCCCTCGGCCGTCAGCACCATCACCTCGCAGTCGGCAGGCGAGATGGTGCGCTTTGTCAACTTTGCCGACACGGCGCGCGTAGAGGCGCCTGACAGCCTCACCGTGGGCCAGTTAGCCGTCATCGTTGACGCCACGCTGCACATACGCAGCGGCTCCACCGTCAATGTGGATCTATCGACCGATGGCAAAGACAAGCTGCAACTGATGGCCGACGGCGAGCTGGGATTTACTATGTCGCCGGTCAACGATGGCCGCCTCTCCGGCCGCCTCACCATCGACAAAGGCTTTGTGAGATACACACCGCCGCTGATGTCTGAAAAGCTGTTCACCTTCAGCGACAACAGCTATGTAGCCTTCACCGGCGATATGATGAACCCGCAGCTGGGCGTTCACGCCGTTGACAAAATCAAGGCCAACGTCACCCAAGAAGGTGCCAACTCGCGGCTTGTCAACTTTGACGTGGCGCTATCGGTCACCGGCTCGCTCTCCAATATGAATGTAGGCTTTGACCTAAGCACCGCCGACGACGTCACCGTGGCCAACGAGCTGGCATCAATGAGCGCCGACCAGCGCGCCAACCAAGCTATGAACATGCTGCTCTACGGAGTATATACCGGCCCGGGCACCAAGGCCGGTGCGCAGCTCTCGGGCAACCCCCTGTTCTCATTCCTCGAGTCGCGCATCAACAGCTGGGCTGCCTCGGCCATCAAAGGCGTGGATATCAGCTTCGGCATAGACCAATACAACAAGACCACCGACGGCAGCACCTCGTCAACGATGAGCTACAGCTATCAGGTGTCAAAATCGCTCTTCAACGACCGCCTCAAGATAGTGGTGGGCGGCAACTACTCTACCGATGCCACCGCCGACGAGAATTTCTCACAAAACCTCATCAACGACATCTCCTTTGAATACTACCTCAACAAGGCGCAGACTATGAATGTGCGCGTATTCCGCCACACCGGCTTCGAGAGCATACTCGAGGGCGAAATCACCGAGATGGGTGTGGGATTTGTGTATCGCCGCAAGATGAGGCGCCTCTCCGAGCTATTCAAGCCCTTCAACTTCCTCAAAAAGAAAGACACGGCGCCCGCGACCGCGGCCGACACCACGGCCATTGCCCCCGCCCCCGCCCCCGCCGCCACTGACTCTATAGCCCATGACCAAGACTGACATCAATAATATACGCATCATGCGGCCGCGAGCCGTGACAGCCGCAGCGGTGGCCTCCGTGGCGCTGCTGATGGTGCTCGTCACAGCAGCATGCTCCACCACGCGCCGCATCGCCGACGACGAGCAGCTATACACCGGCAAGAAAGTCACCTTTGTGGGCAACACCGTCACCACCGAGGCCGGCAAGACCAAGACCGTAAATCCACTGCCCGCCGACGTGCAGGACGCCATCATCGAAGCCGTAGATGTGGAGCCTAACAACTACTGGTCGCTGCTGGGCGTCAGGTCGCCGCTACCCATAGGCCTGTGGGTATATAACAATTGGAGCAATCCGCCCTCCGGCCTCAAGCATTGGCTCTATGAGCATTTAGTGGAGGAGCCGGTGTTAGTGTCAGACGTGCGCCCCGACTTACGCACTCACATGATAGAGGAAATCCTTGACAACAACGGCTTTTTCCGCGGCACCGGCAGCTACACCCTCACGTCATCAAAAGACCCCAAGAAGGCCAAAATCACCTACACCGTGACCCCCGGGCCCCTATACCCCGTCAGCGGAGTGGAGATGCTCCCCGACACCTGCGCCCTCAACCACGCCATTGACTCGGTGGCGGCGATGGACCCGTATCTGTCGCGCCCGGGGCAGCGTTACTGCACTGACTCGCTCACGGCGGCTCGCACCCGCATCGCCAACGCCCTGCGCAACAAGGGCTACTATTTCTTCCAGCCATCATACATTGAATACCTCGCCGACAGCGTGATGCAGCGCGGCTCTGTGGCGCTCCGCATGAAGCTCGCCGCCAACATACCCGCAATGGCGCGCAACCGATATGTCACCGGCGCCGTCACGGTCACCGTGGCGCGCAACGAGGGCGGCGGAGTGCCTGACACCATGGCGCTGCGGCGCCTCACGCTCATTCAGATGCGTCCCTCGAGGCTGCGCTCAAAGTCTATCGAGGAGAATGTGACTTTCCGCCCGGGGCGCACATTCTCGGTGCGCGACATGAACCGCACTCAGACCTACCTGTCGCGCCTGGGCATCTTCCGCTCCATCGACATCAGCGCACGCCCCGACACCACCTGCGCCACTCCTACGCTCAACGTGGCCATCGATTGCACCTTTGATGCGCCGCTGGAGGCATCTATAGAGGTCAACGTCAAGTCAAAATCCAACTCCTACATTGGGCCGGGCCTCTCGCTGGGACTCACCAACCGCAACCTCTTTGGCGGCGGCGAGCAGCTCAGCGTCAACCTCACCGGTGCCTACGAGTGGCAGACAGGCAAGGGCAGCGACCGCTCGCTCTTCAACTCCTATGAGGTGGGCCTCTCAGGCTCACTCGCCGTGCCGCGCCTCCTCGCCCCCAAGTTTATCCCACGAGGCCGATATCAGCTCAACTGGACTCGCTTCCAGCTTGGCGCCGACCTGCTCAATAGGCCGCACTTCTTCAAGATGGCTCAGTTTGACGCCGCCATCAGCTATGACTGGCGTCTGCGGCGCTATGTGTCAAACTCTTTCACGCCCTTCAAGCTCACCTACACCAAGCTCATCAACACCACCGCCGAGTTTGACGACATCATGGCCGAAAACCCCGCCGTGGCACAGAGCTTCCAGAACCAGTTTATACCACAGATGTCATACACCTACACCTACGACCGCAACTTTGACAACCGCAACACCCTCAACTGGACCTTTACCATCTCAGAGGCCGGCAATATCTTCTGGGGCATCTATCAGGCGTGCGGCGCCAAGGGAGAGAAGAAACTCTTCGGCACTCCTTTCTCTCAGTTTGTCAAAGCCACGGCGCAGTTAGTGTGGGGGCATCGCGTGTTAGGCAAACACTGGCTGGTGATGCGTGCTGCTGCCGGCGTAGCTCACGCCTATGGCAACTCACAGCAGGTGCCCTACGCCGAGCAATTCTATGTGGGCGGCGCCAACTCGGTGCGCGCCTTCACCGTGCGCAGCATAGGCCCCGGGCGTTATCGCTCGCCCGACATTGCCGGCACGAGCTACTTTGACCAGACGGGCACGCTCAAGTTTGAGGCCAATGTGGAGTATCGCTTTCCACTCTTCGGACCGCTGCACGGTGCGCTGTTTGTCGATGCCGGCAATGTGTGGCTGCTCAAGAGTGACCCCGCGCGCCCGGGCGCCGAGGTGGTGGCCTCCAAATTCCTGCGCGACCTGGCGCTGGGCACCGGCTGCGGCCTGCGCCTCGACATCAGTATGCTCGTGCTGCGTGCTGACTTGGGCATAGGCATTCACGCCCCGTACAACACCGGCCACGGCGGATATTACAATATGGAGTCGTTCGGCAAGTCGCTGGCCTTCCATTTGGCCATAGGATATCCCTTCTGATGGCGCCTCACGGCTCCAGGCTGAGGATATGCTGCAAGATTGCTACGGCCTCGCTCACGGTGGCCACGCGGTCAAAGGCGAAGCTCTGACGCCCGTTGGTCTCGCGTATATGCACCCGCTGCGTGTCTTCCTGCAGGTAGCGTATCATGCGGCCAAACATTGCCGACTGATAGTAGGCCTCGTTGCTGCGCCCCACAAAGTATGTGTACATCTTGCCGCCCTTGAGCGCCACCTTCTCGATGCCGAGGGTGCGGGCTTTGCGTCTCAGGCGCGGCACTTGCAGCAGCTCCTCGGCCACTTGAGGCAGACGGCCAAAGCGGTCTATGAGCCGCTCTCTGAAGGCCTCGAGGTCTGTCGCGCGCTCTATGCTGTCAAGCTCCTGGTATAGCGCTATGCGCTCGCTCTCCTGGGGCACGTAGGTGGCGGGCAACAGCAGCTCCAGGTCGCTCTCGATGACGCAGTCGGCCACATATTCGGCCTCCTCGCCGGCGGCTTCTTCGCCCCCGTCTTTGTAGAGTGAGGCAAACTCTTGTGTGCGCAGCTCGGTGACAGCTTCTTTGAGTATCTTCTGATATGTCTCGTAGCCCAGGTCGGCGATGAAGCCTGACTGCTCGGCGCCAAGCAGGTTGCCGGCGCCGCGTATGTCCAGGTCTTGCATGGCGATATGGATGCCGGAGCCCAAGTCTGAGAAGCTCTCTATGGCTTGCAGGCGGCGGCGTGCCACGGCGCTGAGCTCCACCGACGCCGGCACCATCAGGTAGCAGAAGGCCTTGCGCGACGAGCGCCCCACGCGCCCTCTGAGCTGATGCAGCTCGCTGAGACCGAAATTTTGGGCATTGTTGACGATGATGGTGTTGACGCGAGGCATGTCGATGCCACTCTCGATGATGGACGTGGAGAGCAGCACGTCATAGTCATGTGCGGCAAAATCCACGATGGCCTGCTCGAGCTTGTCGGGAGCCATCTGACCGTGTGCCACCACCACGCGTGCGTCGGGCACCAGGCGGGCGAGCATAGCTTGCAGCTCATACAGCCCCTCGATGCGGTTGTTGACAAAGAACACCTGGCCGCTGCGCGACAGCTCAAAGTTGACGGCCTCGCTGACGATGTCGTCGCTCAGGGTGTTGACTGACGTCACGATGGGGTAGCGGTTGGGCGGTGGGGTGGTGATGTTCGACAGGTCGCGAGCCCCCATAAGCGAGAACTGGAGCGTGCGCGGTATGGGTGTGGCGCTCATGGTGAGCGTGTCGATATTGACCTTGAGCTGCTTGAGGCGCTCCTTGACGGCGACGCCGAATTTCTGCTCCTCGTCTATGATGAGCAATCCCAGGTCATGAAACTTTACGGTCTTGCCTATGAGCTTGTGTGTGCCGATGAGGATATCTATCTTGCCGGCGGAGAGGTCGGCGAGGATGGCCTTGACCTGCTTGGGCGTGCGTGCACGCGACAGGTAATCCACTCTCACGGGGAAGTCCTTGAGGCGGTCGCTGAAGGTGTGATAATGCTGATAGGCGAGCACAGTGGTGGGCACCAACACCGCCACCTGCTTGCCATCAGTGGCGGCCTTGAACGCGGCGCGTATGGCTATCTCGGTCTTGCCGAAGCCCACATCGCCGCAGATGAGGCGGTCCATCGGGCGGTCGCTCTCCATGTCGGCCTTGACGGCGCGTGTCGCGGTGAGCTGGTCGGGAGTATCCTCATAGATAAATGAGGCCTCCAGCTCCTGCTGCATATACGAGTCGGGCGAGAAGGCAAAGCCTTGCTCCTGTCTGCGCCGGGCATAGAGCTGTATCAGGTCGCGTGCTATATCTTTGAGCTTGCTCTTGGTGCGCTCTTTGACCTTGGCCCAGGCCCCGGTGCCTATGCGGTTGAGCTTGGGGGGCACGCCCTCCTTGCCTCGATACTTGGAGAGCTTGTGCAGCGAGTGTATTGACACAAAGATGATGTCGTTGTTTTGATACACCAGCTTAATCATCTCCTGGGTGTGGCCGCCCACGTCTGTGCGAAGCAGCCCCGCAAAGCGCCCCACGCCGTGGTCTATGTGCACGATATAGTCGCCCGGCTCTATCTGGCTCAGCTCCTTGAGCGACAGGGCGAGCTTGCCTGAGCGCGCACGGTCGCTCTTGAGCGAGTATTTGTGAAAGCGGTCAAATATCTGGTGGTCGGTGAACACGCAGATGCGCGTGTCGTGATCCACAAACCCCTCGTGCAGGGTGCCTTCCACGGGCGTGAAGCTGATGTCGTCGCCGCGGTCCTCAAAGATGACGCGGAGGCGGGCAAACTGAGCGGCGTTGTCGCTCAGGATATACAGCGTGTAGCCCTCGCCAAGCAGCTTCTTGAAGGCCTCGCTGATGAGGTCAAAGTTCTTGTGATATATGCCTTGGGGGCTGCAATCGGCCTCAACGCATGCCTTGGGCGCCATCGTGGTCAGCGACGCGGCCCGAGCAGACGTGAAGGCGAGGGTGCGGAAGGTGGCAAAGCGCGTGGCAAAAGCCTCGGCATCGACCACATTGCTCATGGCGTCGGCATCGCCCTCTGATGCTATCATGGCGCTCTGAGAGAACGTCTCGGCGGCGATGGCGCGGATGCGCCCCAGCATGGCCTCGCGGTCGCGCACAGCCCACAGCGTGTCGGGGCTTACATACTCGGTCAGCGCCACACCGTGGTCGCGACGCGTGTCTATCGCCGCGGTGATGGCGGCGTGTTGGCGTGGCGCCTCTGACAGCTGCGTCTCCACATTGAACGAGCGCAGCGAGTCTATCTCATCGCCGAAGAAGTCGATGCGCAGGGGCATCTCATCGGCATAGCCGAAGACATCGACGATAGAGCCGCGCACGGCAAAATGCCCCGGCTCATACACATAATCCACCCGCGCAAAGCCCTTGGCGAGGAGGCTGTCGCAGAGCGCTTCCATGCCCGGGCTGTCGCCCACTGCCACGTTGATGGTGACGCTGTCGATGGCCGCCTTCGGCGCCACGCGCTCGGCAAGGGCGTCGGGATAGGTGACAACATATCGCAGACCGGTGCCGCCGGCCAGCGAGCGGAGCGTCTCGGTGCGCAGCACCTGATTTGGGGCGTCAATCTGGCCATATTTGATGTCGCGCTTATATGCCGAGGGCAGCATCGCCACGGCATCGTAGCCCACGATGCGCCCAAGGTCGTGGTATAGGTAGCCGGCATCGTCGAGTGAGTCGCCAACCACCACAATGGGCTCCGCCGTCGTCGGCAGCGACGCCAGCATCATCGCCGTTGACGAGCCGGCGAGGCCCGCCACTGTGGCGTCGCCATGCTGCACCATGCGTGCCAGGGCCCGCCGGCGCCCCGGCGTGGCAAAGCGTTGTGCTAAATCAGTGATGGTCATCAGTGTTATGGTGCTATGAGGTGCTATGATGTGTATGCTGTATGCTGTGTGTGATGCCGCCGCTATCCCTCAGGGTATGAGCAGACGGCGGTAGCGGTTGTAGTCTGAGAGCACGGCGCGCGCCGTATCTACGGCTGTGTCATAGCGCAGCATGCGCTTGACATTGTCTGCCTCTGAGAAGTAGCGCTCCGATATTTCGTTGTCAAGCAGCTCTTTGATGACCTTGCGGTTGTAGTCGAGATCGCGATAGAGGTCGTGCTTGAGCATGGCGGCGAGGATGTCAAACTGCGCTGCCACCGTGTCGTTCATATACCCCTCTATCTGTGCGGCATCGCGCAGATACTTCAGACCCGTCTCGCATAGCTTGTCATACTTAAAGCGCGCCGGGTCTATAAAGCGCTTGAAATCGTCAAAAATCGAGTCGGTAATCTCAAAATGGTCGGCGTCAGCCACCGTCGGGTGTTGAGCCCGGTAGTAGTTGGCGTAGTCGTAGGCCCAATTGTCTGATATGATATTGTATATCAGGCGATTTGTGGTGCTGTCGGCCGGCATCGCCACATCGGGGCTGATGCCGCCGCCATCGCGCACAGGGCGCCCATGGCGCGTGTAAAACACCGAGGTGAGGCTGTCAGGCACGTGCCCGGGGGTGCCGTCGGCGTTGCGGTGGCTGTAGTCCAGGGCCTGGATAAGGCGCCCGCTGGGTATGTAATAGCGCGCTATCGTCACCTTCAGCAGCCCGTCGTAGGGCAGCGGGCGCGATGCCTGCACTAACCCCTTGCCATATGACCGCGTGCCTATCACCACGGCGCGGTCCAGGTCCTGCAGTGCGCCGGCCACTATCTCTGATGCCGACGCCGTGGCGCCGTCGATAAGCACCGCCACGGGCATGCTGCTATCCACGATAGGGGCCCGCGTGGTCTTGTAAATCTTCACATCTTTGGGGTCGGCGCCGCGCGTCCGCACCACCTCCGTGCCCTTGGGCACAAACAGCCCCACTATCTGCACCGCGCCATCAATGATGCCGCCGCCATTATTGCAGAGGTCCAAGATGATGCTGCGCAGACGACCCGTGGCCTGCATCGCCGCGATGGCGTCGCGCACCAGTCCGGCGCTTTTCTCATTGAACGTGGTGAGCTTGATATATCCGGCCCCGTCATCTAAGATGCCATAGTATGGCAGCGCGTTGACCTTGATGCTCTGGCGCATCAGCTCAAAGCTCTGTATCGAGTCGGCCTCATACGGCCTCCGCACAGTCACCGTCAGCTTCGTGCCGGGCTGACCGCGCAGACGCCGGCTCACCTCGTCAGTGCTGGTGCCGCCGTTGATGCTGTCGCCGTTGATGGCAACTATCACATCGCCGTGACGGATGCCGGCGTTGCGTGCCGGTGAGTCATACATCGGGAAGCTGAAATACGGCGTATTATCGCGTGACCCTAAGTAAGCGCCGATGCCCCCATACTGGCCCGTGGAGATCTGTGCCAACTCGTCCGTGTCGTCGGCAGGATAATATGTGGTGTATGGGTCAATCTGCGACAGCATATCGCCGATGGTCGTCGTCATCAGCTTATCCACGTCGATAGTATCCACATAGTTAATCATCAGCTCCTTGACCAAAGCATTGAAAATGACTAAGTTGCGCGAAATATCGCTCTTGCTGCTGCCAGTGGCGCCAAGCGCCGCTGCCATTGGCAGCAGCGCCGCGCACACCACTACATAGATGAGTCGTCTCATATCGTGATTGATGTGTTGTAAGAAATTTTAGGCGAAGTTACACAATCCCCGCCACATATCCGCACTTTTCGCAAAAAATAACACCTCACCGCCCCCTCCGCGCCCTCCGAGTGCTCTGAGTGCTCCGAGTGCTCCGAGCCCGCCCATATCACTCCATAATTCCCTAAAATTCCTTAAAGCCTTACCGCCCTTACCCCCACCACAACGCCCTCAGAGCCA
>JAEDNZ010000241.1 GCA_016302215.1 Muribaculaceae bacterium | reverse complement strand
CTGAGAATAGCGGTGTGTGGGTGTCAGATAACCCCTCAGTAGCATCTATCGAAGGCGATGTGCTGCATGCCAACCATGTGGGCAACGCCGTGGTGACCGGCCGCTTCTACTCGTTCAAGGTAGCCGTGCTGCCCAAATACACCCTCTTTGAGGAGCCGGTGCTGGCATGGGGCGCTGACGCGCAGACCGTAAAAGACGCCATGACGAGCTACACTCTCGCCACCGCCGAAGGCTCGATACTCTCGTATGTAGGTCTTGACGATGACGCCGCCGATGCGTTTATCTACACTTTCACCGCCAATGGCCTCGCTTCGGCTCAGGTAGTGCTCAGCGGCGACTACACCGTGAGCGTGACCCGCTATCTTGATGAGCGCTACGAGCGCCTCGAGGGCACCGACGAGCTGGCTCACGAATTCTACTTCCGCAGCCTCGACGGCAAGACCGACATCCACGCCTCTATGCCCACCGAAGGCAATTGGACCATTGACTACACCCCGGCGCTCTAACAAAGCTTAATCTACAATCATTCAATACCTCCCGGCTGCGGCGCCCCATAGGGCACCGCAGCATTTTTTTCTTGCTGTATTGGTCATATTCAAAAAAAGTAGTAATTTTGACGCGAATAAGGTAATAGAAGATTATGCAGAGCCACTATGAATGAGTTGATATTTACTGAAGAAGAGACGCTGCGACTGAAACAGTGCGCGCGCGAGCTGCTGCGGCTCACATCGGGCGTGCGCGAGCCGTCTGATTATCGGCGTATGCGCCGCTTCATCTCCGAGGCGGTGAATGGTGGCATCGTGGGGCGCGACCGCTTTGGCATTAACGCCGTGGTGCGCAGTGTCTCTACGGCGCTGCAGCTGTGTGTGATGATGTCGGCTGACCGCAACATGGCTGTGGCGATTCTGCTTTTCAATATAGCGCGCCACGGAGCGCTCTCCGAGGCTGACATCGCCAAAGAGTGGGGCTCCGATGTGGCCAAGCTGGTGGGAGGCCTCATTAAGGTGTCGCTGGTGTATAGCAAGTCAGTGTCGGTGCAGACTGATAATTTCCGCGACTTGCTGCTGACCTTCGCCCAAGATATCCGCGTCATCATCATCATGATTATTGACCGTCTCACCCTTAT
This sequence comes from Muribaculaceae bacterium, assembly GCA_016302215.1. GTDB lineage: Bacteria > Bacteroidota > Bacteroidia > Bacteroidales > Muribaculaceae > CAG-873. The sequence continues at coordinate 1,068 of JAEDNZ010000241.1, read as the reverse complement.
GCGCGCCATCAATCATCACCCTGACGAGGAGGCCGTGCGCAAGGTGGCTTACGAGGCCAATTATCTGTATGCCCCACTGGCTCACCGCCTGGGCTTGTATGCCATCAAGAGCGAGCTTGAAGATATGTCGCTCAAATACACCAATCGCGACATTTACACTCGCATCGCCCATAAGCTCAACGAGACCAAGCAGGTGCGCGACGCCTATATCGACAATTTCATACGCCCCATCAAGCAGAAGCTCATCGACGAAGGCTTTAAGTTTGAAATCAAAGGCCGCACCAAATCGATCTATTCGATTTGGAACAAGATGAAGAAGCAGAAGAACGACATAGAGCACATCTATGACCTCTTTGCCATACGCATCGTCATCGACACCGAGCGCGAGCGCGAGAAGGCCGATTGCTGGCTCGCTTACTCAATAGTCACGGATATGTATGTGCCCAACCCCTCGCGCATGAAAGACTGGCTTAGCATCCCCAAGAGCAATGGCTATGAGTCGCTCCACGTCACCGTGTATGGGCCGCAGCAGCGATGGGTGGAGGTGCAGATACGCACCAAGCGCATGGACGAGATTGCCGAGAAGGGCCTCGCCGCCCACTGGAAGTATAAAGGCATCAAGAGCGAAGACAACCTTGACGCTTGGATGAATAATGTGCGCGACATCCTCGAGACGGCTGACTCCGGGCCGCTGGAGCTGATGAAGAATATGCGCATGGACGTCTATGACAAGGAGGTGTTTGTCTTCACCCCTAAGGGCGACCTCTACCGCTTGCCCTTAGGAGCCTCGCTGCTGGACTTCGCCTTCAATATCCACACCAACATCGGCGAGCACTGCATCGGCGGCCTCGTCAACGGCAAAAACAAAAAGCTCAACTATAAGCTGCAGAGCGGCGACACCGTGGAGATACTCACCTCGGCCACGCAAGAGCCTAAGGCTGATTGGCTCAACTTCACCGTCACCACCAAGGCTCGCAATAAGATACGTGTCAACCTCAAGGAGGCTGAAAAGCGCGCCGCCGACCTGGGCAAGGAGCTGCTGCTGCGACGCCTCAAAAATCGTAAGAT
>JAEDNZ010000053.1 GCA_016302215.1 Muribaculaceae bacterium | reverse complement strand
TCTTGATATTTTTGAATAAAATTGTTGATTTTTATAATATAGTTCAGGCTAAAAATTATTAGGGGTTATTGGAGCGCTGTCTATGTTATTTCATTTGATGCTGATTGTGGTCGGGGTCGGTGCGGATTTTGCGGGTTGGGGATAAATGCGTAACTTTGCAGCGCAAAAAGGCGCGCTAATGGCGCCGCTGTCACGCTTATGGCATTACAGGGAAATTTATCGGAATTGGAGAGCCGGCCGGTGGGGCGGCTGCTGTGGCATTATTCGCTACCGGCGGTGGTGGGTATGCTGGTGATGGCGCTGTACAATGTGGTTGACCGTATGTTTATCGGTCAGGGCGTAGGTCCGGAGGCGATAGCCGGCTTGGCTATCACCTTCCCGGTGATGAACTTGACCACGGCAGTGGGCACGCTCATCGGCGTGGGCGCCTCGGCATGGGTGTCGATATTGCTTGGTCGGCGCGAGTATGAGCGGGCACGGTGCATCTTGGGCAACTCGCTGGTGCTGACCGTGGTCAATGCGGTGGCATATATTGTGGTGTTTGCCGTGTTCTTGGACCCCATTTTGCGCGTGTTTGGGGCGAGCGATGTCACGCTGCCGTATGCACGCAGCTATCTGCTGTGGCTGCTGCCGGGCTTGCTGCTTACCAACCTGACGTTCAGCCTTAACAATATCATACGCGCATCGGGCTATCCGCGTGTGGCTATGGGCACTATGCTCATCGGCGCAATAGGCAATGTGGTGCTTGACCCCATATTCATCTTTTATCTGGATATGGGTATGACGGGCGCCGCGATAGCCACGGATATAGCCATGGTGGTGTCGGCGGCGTTTGTGTTGCGTCATTTCTGTCGCAAAGGTGTGACCGTGGGCTTCAGCCGCGGCATCTATCGCCTGCGGCGCTCGATAATAGTGCAGATAGTGTCAATCGGCGCGGCTCCGGCGCTGGTCAATGCCTGCTCGTGCCTAATCAATATCTTTATCAACAACACACTGCTGCGCTATGGCGGCGACACGGCGATAGGCGCTGCGGGCATCTTTGTGACATTTACATCGATGCTGACGATGGTGGTGCTGGGCATCTGCCAGGGCATGCAGCCTATCGTGGGATATAACTATGGAGCAGGCAATCTGACGCGCCTGCGGCGCGCCTTTTGGCTGGCGATGTGGGTCTCCACGGCGATATGCACGGCGGGCAGCGCCGTGGGCTTGCTGGCGCCGCAATGGGTGGCGCGCGTCTTTACCACCGATGATTACCTGATAGAAGTGACGGCCAACTGCCTGCGCCACGCTATGCTGGGGTTTGCCATCGTGGGGATACCCATCGTGGCAACTGCTTTGTTTCAGAGTCTGGGCAAGTCAGGCAAGTCTATCTTTATGAGCATCACGCGTCAGGTGCTGTTTCTGCTGCCGCTGATGTGGTGGCTGGTAGGCGTGATGGGCGTAGATGGGGTGTGGCTGTCGTTCCCGGCATCGGATATCCTCGCCACTATCACCACGGCATTCATGGTGTGGCATCAGCTGAGGGCGCTTAGGCGCGAGAGACCCGGCGGCGGCGCATGATGTGACGCCACGCCAGAGGCACGAGCCACGGCAGCGTGAGCAGCAGTGTGAGCCACGCCCCGCACAGCTGCTTGGCTACAATGCTCAGGGCGGCCACGCCGATGCCGAGCAAGAGCAGCGCGGCGATAGAGCGCGACAGACGCATGCCGTAGCGGCGGCGATACACGGCGTAGGTGATGAGTGTGTAGAGCGCAAAATCCACTACGTAAGCCACGCCTAATCCGGCAAATCCCCACAGCATATATCCTCCTATGTTGAGCGTCAGGGTGATGACGGCCGACGCCACCTCGGTGCACACATATATGCGGCCATCGCCTCGGGCGAGAATGACGAATGCCAAGCACCACGACACGGCCCTGAAGAGCACGCCGCCGATGGCGATGGTGACGTATGGCAGCAACGGCATGAAGCTCTCGGCATAGAGGAGCCTCACCGCCACATCATCAAAGGCCACAAACAGCGCTATCACGGGCATCAGCAGCCATAGCAGGGTCACTATCTCGTGGCGCACGAGCACGGCGGCCCTCCGCGCCGACGCTATCGTTGCTGACAGCCGCGGGTAATACTCCATCGCTATCGATGTGAATATAACGCCCACGTAGGTGTTGACCAGGGTGTATCCGGCCTGGTAGATGCCGAGGGTGTCAGTGGAGGCGTGGCGGTTGAGAAACACCACAAAGGCATACGAGCCTATCAGCGCCGCCCCTGACGACACCGTGAGGTATGCGCCGAGCTTGAGCATGGGAGCGCCTAAGCTGATGGCACGCTGCCGCGTCAGCGCGGGCACGGCGCCACGATATCGCATCACCATGGCTGCGGCAAAGGAGCACGCCGTGAAGGCGATAATCACGGGTATTATGGCATCAAGGCGCAGGTAATAGAATAGCGGCAAGGCTATGACAGTGGCGGCTACGGCGCCCCACAGCGAGGCCTTAGCCAGGGCGCTGAGCTTATCGAGGGCCTGCAGCTCGGCGAGGCGCCCGGAGGTGACGGCGGCGAGCAGCATCGTCACAGCCAAGGCCACAAATGCTATGGTGTGGTCGCCGTCGCCAAAGGTGAGGCTGCTCAGCAGCGGCGAGCATATAGCCACGAGAGCCATGCCTATGAGTCCGAGCCATAGCGCCCAACGGCGTGTGGCGGCTATCAGCGCCGGCCGCTGTGATGGCGATGCAGCGGCGATGTCGCGCACGGCGCTTTGGCGCAGGTTGAGCTGGCTGTTGGTCTGGAGCATCTCCATGGTGCTGTTGTATAGGGCGAGCAATCCCACACCGGCCGGGCCGATGAGCACCGCCACCACCTTTGTGCGCACTATCGAGCAGATGATGGTGAATACCTGCAGGCCGCCGAAGATGCTCACGGCTTTGAGCACGCGCTTAGACATCGCTGAGGCTCGGCGTCGTGGCGTGGTGTGGCCTATCGTATCCATTCCAGGGGGTTGAGTTTTTGTTTCTCGCGCCGTATCTCAAAGTGGAGCACCGTGCGCCCGTCGTCGTCGGGGTCGCTGAAGATGGAGCCCAGGGGCTGGTTAGCCTTTACTTTGTCGCCTTTTTTGACGCTTAGGGCGTCAATGCCGGCATACACGGTGAGGTATTCGCCGTGGCGCACTATCACTATGTTGTGATAGCCTTCGAGCACGAAGACAGACGACACATATCCGTCATACACGGCTCTGGCGCGGCTTCCCTTGGGCACTTGGATGTCGATACCGGAGTTATTGATTTTCACGGCCGACAGCTCGGGGTGGTTGTTGGTGCCGAAGTTTGACACAATAGAGTATTTGCCGGCCACGGGGAATAACAGGCGCCCCTTGTTTTGCTCGAAGCTGCCGGTGAGAGCGCGTGACGCCTCGGCGTGGTGGGCATAGGTGGGTGTTTTGGTGTTTTTAGCCTCTGATGCCGGCTTGGTCTGCGCCTTGGGTTGCTCGGCGGGCGCTGTCGAGGCAGCGGCTTTGGCTTTGTCCTTAGCCTTGTCGTTTTTGGCTGAAGCCTTGTCCTTGCTCTTGTCGGCGTTTTGTGCAATGGCTTTTTGCTCTTGTTCTTTTTTGAGGCGCTCCTGCTCCTGGGCCAATCGCTTGGCCTCCTCGGCTTTGCGACGCGCCTCGGCCTCGGCTTCGGCTTTGCGGCGCGCCTCCTCGGCTCGGCGTGCCTCCTCGGCTATGATGCGATCGAGCTCACGGTCGAGGCGCTCGGCTTGCTTCTTTTTCTCGGTGAGCACCTTGTTGATAGCGGTCTTTTCGCGCTTGAGGTTATCGACGAGGGCTGCCGTCTCAGACTGCTTTGCGCGGAGCGCCGTCTGCGCTATGGTCATCTTGGAGAGGGCGTCAGAGTGCTGCGCCTGAAGCTCGGAGAGGCGGCTGCGCTTGGCGTCGAGTGTGGCGAGTGTGGCGCGCAGGTGGCGGCGCTTGTCGGCGTTCCAGCTGTTGAGTTCGCGCAGGTAGCGTATGCGCCGATAAGCCTCGGTGAACGAGCGCGAGGAGAAAATGAATGCGAAATTGCTGGTGGATTGGCGGCGCGCACGCATCATGCGCAGCGCTTCGGCATAGCCCTTGCGCAGGGTGGTCACCTTGTCGCTGATGTCGTTGATGGTGTCGTTGAGGCGGCTGATGGAGCTGTTGAGCGAGTCCAGGCTCGCTGACAGGCGCGAGATGTTGCCGGACTGTGTGCTTATCTCGGCATCAAGTGATGACAGCTTGTTGAGCTGTCGCCGGGTATTTTTGGTGTTCTCGGCGAGTTGCTGCCGTGCTTGCTCTATCTCTTTGGCAGTCTTTTTCTTTTCCTGCTGCACCTGTTTGGCGCTGCGCGGCGCCGCGGCAGTGGTTGTGGTGGCGGCTTTGCGCGATTGTTTCTTTTTGGCGTAGGCATCAGGGGCCGCCGCGGCAATGATAGCGGAGGCGAGTATCAGCAGTACTGTTTTACGCAAGAAGTGGAGCAAGGCAATGTCAGAATTTTAGGATTTGCAATATGTCAGAGCGCTGCAGCCGGCGGTAGCCTTTGGTGTTGGTGGGCTTGATTTGGCGGTTGGTGTCCCATTGTGCTTTGCGAGTGTCCCAGCGCAGAGCCGCGGTGACGTCTTTGCCTCCGAGGGGAGTGGAGACGGTGACTTCGGGACTCATGGTACCGCTGGCGCCGCATGCCACAGCGGGGGCGAGAGTCACGCTTGCCGGGCAGCTCGCGGGCACCTGCCGCCGTCCTAAGAGTATGTCCTGGAGGTCGGCCATGGTGAGGCCGTCGCGGGCGGTGATGGCGCTGAGCGGCTCGGTATATACATAGCTGTGATATTTGTCGGCTACGGTGACCGAGTCGGTGTTGGCATAGATGGTGGCTACCTCCATACCAAACACGCGCATTGACACGAAGATGGCGCTGTCGCGCACCATAGTCACGCGGCCGGAGACGCTCATCGCCATGGGCTTGCGCAGCTCCACACTGACGGGGATGTACAGGTCGTGCCATGCGGCGGTGGTGGCTCCCGGAGTGGTCGTGGCCGCAACGGGTGTCGATGCCGAAGAGATGCCATCGGTGGCCACGGGCTCTTTGGCGCTGCGACACGAAGTGGCGGCCGCAATGACCGCTATTGCGGCGATGGCAGCGAGGCTGAGACGATGTAGGGATAGCGCTTTCATTTAGGGATATACTTTTTTTGCTTGACTTTGCGCCGCAGCAGCTCGTTGTCGGCATCGAGCTTTGATGCTTGCGTCCAGAATTTGACGGCTTGCTCACGCTCGCCGGTCATATAGTAGATGTCGCCGGCGTGCTCAAGCACCTCGGCTGACAGATACTCCATGGCTTCATCAATCATTACGTTGCCGGCATCGATTGTGTCGGGGTCTTCAACGATAGCGAGGTCAGTGATGCTATCGCTGTAATCATAGACGGCAGTATCGCAGACGGCATAATCATCAAAGACGGCAGTGTCGCAGACGGCATAATCATCAAAGACGGCAGTGTCGCATAGCGATTGCAGCGCCGTAATGTTGATTGTGCGGTCAATATAATGGCGGGCGGAGGCATAGTCGCCTCTCTTGAATTTCACCCACGCATAGGTGTCAAGATATGTAGGATTGTCAGGCTCCACATCAACCACTGCGCTGATGTATCGCTCAGCCTCATCGAGCTTGATTGAGTCCACGGCATAGTGGTAGGCCAGATTGTTGCGCGTCATCAGGTTGCTCGGGTCGTATAGGAGGGCTTTTTCGTAGTAGATATATGAGCTATCGCTCCGTCCTGACTGATATAGGAGGTCGCCGCGCATGTTGTAAATTCGAGCTATGTTGTCGTCAGTCATCTCCGGCGTGATCTTGACTTTGTCAAGGAGGGTGAGCGCGCGGTCAATGCTGTCGCACATAAAGTAAATCGAAGCGCCGAGATACCCGAATGTGGCGGCATCGCAGCTGTCAGTGATGGCTTTTTCGCACCACCGCGCCGCCACGTCGGCGTGGTCGGTGTGCGACATGGCGTAGAGGCGTATCTTATTGTAGCGAGCTGCCTCATCGGTGGGGGCCAGGTCAGAGGCGTAGCCGAACTGCTCAATGGCGCCGGCGGTGTCGGCTCGCGCCTCGAGGTAGAAGCCATACATCATGTGGAGGTCAGACTCTCCGGGGTGCTGGTCCTGCATCACTTCAAACATATTGCTGATGCTGCTACTATACTCAGGGCGATTAAAGAGCTGTGTGATGTAGCTGTTGAGCAATTTGAGCTTGACGTCAAATTCGATGGTGGGCAGCTTGAGGGCGCGGAGGGCCTCGCTGACAAAGGCGGTGGTGTCGCCGTGTTGGTAATAAAAAGCGCTGCGACACACTATGGTGTGAGCGTCGAGCGAGTCGATGGCGAAGGCTTTGTCGAAGTATGTTCTCGCGGAGTCAGGCATGCCGAAGTCATCGTAGGTGTTGGCGATGAAGCATGCTGACTGCACGTCGCCGGGCATGGCCTTCTGCACCCGTTGCAGCTCGCTGATGATGGCGGCGGTGTCAAGGGCGGCGCTGTAGGCACGTATCTTGTGTGATATCAACCCGAGGTCAAAGCCCACACCCTGCTCTAACCGATTGTATATGTCAAAGGCTCGGCGATAGAGAGCGGTGTCATTCTCGGTGAGGTATATCATCAGGTAGGTGTCGGCAAGGTTGAGCGCGGGGTCAGAGCGGTCAGGATATGCCGAGTCAAGTTTTTGCCACACTGCGGCGGCGCAGCGATAGTCACGTCGCATTGTAGCCACATTGACCAGTAGCTGGCCTTTGTAGTAGTTGGTGGGGTCGGCAAAGTAGTCATCGCGCACGGCCTGATAAGCGCGCTCCACCTCGGCAGAGTCGCGGCTCTGCGACAGCGTCATCAGCGCGTAGGCTGAGGCTATCTCCTTGTCGGCGGGGTTGAGCCGGTAGGCGCGGCGATAAAGCATATAAGCGTCGTCGATGCGGTCTTCATTGAGGGCATTGGTGGCTTCGATGAAGATGTAGTCGGCCTTGCGGGCATCGTCGTCGGGGACTGTGGCCGTAGCGGCGCACACGGCGGCGGAGGCTAACGCTATTATGAAAAGCAGGTTTTTCATCTGTGAACTTTGTGGGGCGAGGAGGTTGTGAATGATAGCGCCGCGGGGGTCAGTTGGTGCCGGTGTGACCAAAGCCGCCGGCGCCGCGCTCGCTGTCAGAGAGGGTATCGGCGACTTGCCATGCCACGCGCGTGTATCGTGTCACCACCATTTGGGCAATGCGGTCGCCGTTGTTGATGGTGAATGGCTCGGCCGAGTGGTTGATGAGAATGACGCCTATGTCGCCGCGATAGTCGGCATCGATAGTGCCGGGGCTATTGAGCAGGGTGATGCCACGCTTGAGAGCGAGGCCGCTGCGCGGCCGCATCTGCATCTCGTAGCCCTCCGGGAGCTCCACACGCAGCCCGGTGGGTATTAGGGCACGCTCGCCGGGAGCTATGGTGAGGGGCTGCTGCAGGTACGCTCTCACGTCCATGCCGGCCGATAGAGCGGTCTCGTAAGCCGGCAGCGGGTTGGTAGAGCTATTGATAATCTTTATGTTGAGGACTTCATTCATAGTGGCTAAGGGGTGGTGGTGAGTGATGGTGTGTGGCAATGTCAGATAGTGACGCGGCGGGTCACGGAGCCTGCCTTTAAGATGTAGATGCCGTGAGTGGAGAGCTTCAGCCTCGAAATCCCGGCCGGGACTTTGGCTTGGCTGACGAGCTGCCCCAAGATGGTATATACCTTGATGGTCAGAGGCTTGGCAGTGTTGATGTAAATGTAACCGTCGGCTGTGGTCACGTCGAGATGGTCATTGTCAGCCGGGTCGGCGACTGACGATGGTGCGCTGACATGCTCCCAGTCGGCAGTAGTGCCGCCCGGCATGGCTGCTGTGGTGATGCCGCCCAGCGCCAGGCATATACCGATGAGTGTCAACAATCGTCGCATTGCTTAGTGTATTAAGGGGGATTTTTATTTTACTGTCATTTCACCGGCGAGTGGTCGCGCAAACGCTTCCTTGACCTCTTGTGGCGAGAGTCCCAGGCCGAAGAGAAACATCAGCTTGGTGATTGCCGCCTCAAAGGTGATGTCGTGGCCTGATATGACGCCGGTGGCCGAGAGTATGTCGCCGGCCACGTAGCGGTTAGAGTGCACGGAGCCGTTGACACATTGTGTCACATTGACCAGCACGATGCCGGAATCTACAGCCTGTCGCAGCGCCCTGACAAACCAGTCGGCGGTGGGGCCGTTGCCGGCGCCGTATGTGCGGATAACGGCGCCTTTGATGCCCGGGGTGGCGAGCATGTGGCGCAGCGTGGTCTCGTTGAGCCCCGGGAAGAGGTCTATGGCCATAACGGCGGTGTCGAGGTTAGTACGCAACGTCAGCGGCGTGTCAGTGTCGGGGCGCGCGAGCACATCTTGCTCAAAGTGTATGCCCAGGCCTATCTTGGCCAGCGCCGGATAGTTGTTGCTCTTGAAGGCGTTGAAGTTGTCGGCGCTGCGCTTGGTTGAGCGGTCGCCGCGCCACAGATAGTTCTCAAAGAGGATAGCCACCTCGCGCACCATGGGCTTGCCGTCGCTGTCAGTGGCGGCAGCGATTTGCAAGGCCGTGATGAGGTTTTCCTCGCCGTCGGTGCGCACCTCGCCGATGGGCAACTGTGAGCCGGTGATAATCACGGGCTTGGCGAGGCCGCCCAGCATAAACGACAGCGCCGAAGCCGTGTAGGCCATGGTGTCAGTGCCGTGGAGCACCACAAATCCGTCATATCGCTTGTAGTTGTCAGCGATATGCCGGGCTATGTCCTGCCAGTGAGCGGGGTTCATGTCACTGGAGTCAATAGGTGGCGCAAACTGTATGTTGTCAATCTTATAGTCGAGCATCTTCACCTTTGGCACATTGTCCATAAGATGAGAGAAGTCAAAGGGGCGCAGCGATCTGGTCACAGGGTCTTCAATCATGCCTATGGTGCCGCCGGTATAGACTATCAAGATGCGAGATTGCATGGGCGTGGTGTGGGGTTATTACTATTATATTTTTTGAGGTGGGGTTGTCATTTCACTTGAGCGCCGGGAGTCACGGGCTTTGACGGGCCCATCACCACGAGGCTGCCATCGGCATCTTCGGCCGACAGTATCATACCTTGCGACTCTATGCCGCGCAGCTTGCGCGGCGGCAAGTTGGCGATGAAGCACACCTGAGTGCCGACGAGTACTGACGGGTCAGGATAGTGTGCGGCGATGCCGGAGACGATGGTGCGGTGTCCGATGCCGTCGTCAATGACAAAGCGCAACAGCTTGTCGGCCTTGGGCACTTTCTCGCACTCGAGCACGGTGCCCACGCGCAAGTCGGCCTTCATGAAGGTGTCAAAATCCACATCCGGCGCCTGGGGCGCGGGCTTAAAGGCCTTCACGCGATTTTCTTCTTTGATGCGAGCGAGGCGGTCCATTTGGGCTTGGATGGCATCGTCATCAATTTTCTCAAACATCAGCTGTGGCTCGGCAATCACGGTGCCGGCGGCGATGATGTCCTCGCGGCCTATCATATCCCAGCGCAGAGTGGGCAGCGACAGCATCTGAGCCAAGCGTGCCGACATAAACGGCGTGAACGGCTCAAACGCCACGGCCAGCGAGGCGCATATCTGCGTAGCCACATTCATGATGGTGGCTGTGCGGAGGGCGTCGGTCTTGACCACCTTCCATGGCTCGGTGTCCTGCAGGTATCGGTTGCCGATGCGCGCGATGTTCATAGCCTCTTTGAGCGCCTCGCGGAAGTGGAATGTCTCCAGTGCACGGGTCTGCTCGACGGCCGCTGTGCGTATCTCGGCAAAGGCGGCGCGGTCAGTATCAGTAAGCTCTCCGGCAGCCGGCACCGTGCCCCCGTAGTACTTATGGGTGAGCACCATCACGCGGTTGATAAAGTTGCCCAAGATGGCCACTAACTCATTGTTGTTGCGGGCTTGGAAATCACGCCAGGTGAAGTCATTATCCTTGGTCTCTGGAGCATTGGCGGTGAGCACGTATCTGAGCACATCTTGCTTGCCGGGGAAGTCGCGCAGATACTCGTGGAGCCACACGGCCCAGTTGCGCGAGGTGGATATCTTGTCGCCCTCGAGATTGAGAAACTCATTGGCGGGCACATTGTCAGGGAGCTGATAGTTGTCGCCGTAGGCCATGAGCATCGCCGGGAACACGATGCAGTGAAACACGATGTTGTCCTTGCCTATGAAGTTGATGATGCGAGTCTCGGGGTCCTTCCACCACGTCTGCCAGCTGTCGGGGTATAACTCCTTAGTGTTGGAGATATATCCGATGGGAGCGTCAAACCACACATACAGCACCTTGCCCTCGGCGCCGGCTACGGGCACGGGCACGCCCCAGTTGAGGTCGCGCGAGACGGCACGCGGCTGCAATCCCAGGTCAAGCCATGACTTGCACTGACCATAGACGTTGGTCTTCCACTCTTTGTGGCCCTCGAGAATCCAGCGGCGCAGCGCCTCCTCATAGCGGTCAAGGGGCAGATACCAATGCTTGGTCTTGCGCAGCACGGGCACATTGCCGGTGATGGCGCTGCGTGGGTTGATAAGGTCAGTGGCGTTGAGCGAGGTGCCGCACTTCTCGCATTGGTCGCCGTAGGCTCCGGGGGCGTGGCAGTGCGGACATTCGCCGGTGACATAGCGGTCAGCAAGAAACTGGCCGGCCTCCTCATCGTAGAGCTGCTCGGTCTCGCGCTCGACAAACACGCCCTTGTCATAGAGGCGACGGAAAAACTCCGACGCCATGTCGTGGTGTATGGCCGAAGTGGTGCGTGAGTACACGTCAAACGAGATGCCCAGCTCTCTGAATGAGTCCTTGATGATAGTGTGATAGCGGTCCACGATGTCCTGCGGTGTCACCCCCTCGGCCTTGGCCTTGATGGTGATTGGCACGCCGTGCTCATCGCTGCCGCCGACCATCGTCACCGGGCGTCCTTGCAGGCGCAGGTAGCGTGCGTATATATCAGCCGGCACATATACTCCCGCCAGGTGGCCGATGTGCACCGGGCCGTTGGCGTAGGGCAGCGCCGTAGTTATCAGTGTGCGTTTATAATTTTTCTCCATAGATTGTGAGCTGTTCATTAAATACTACTATTATTCAAACTGCAAAATTAAAAAATTTTGCGCAAATGCCCTATATCTGACGCCAACTTTTTACAGCTCTCTAATAGTAAATAGGATAAATGTCCTACAATAGCGAGATTCGGAGCGGCGGCGCCGTGGCCTGCAAAGATGATATTTTGCAATATTTATGGCAAAAGGGGTGATATTATGTTGTTATTCAAAAAAAATTGCTAACTTTGCGCAAA
>JAEDNZ010000240.1 GCA_016302215.1 Muribaculaceae bacterium | reverse complement strand
GCCGCGACGCACTACATATACGTTGCCGGCAGCGGGAGCTGCTACGCGCACGCCCTGGAGGGTGTAGTACTCAGCATCGGCAGCAGCATCGGCAGCATTGATAAGCTCAACGCCGGACCACTCGCTCACGGTGAGAGTAACGAGGGCGTCGGTGAAGGTCACCTCAAACTTGTAGGTGCCGGCGGGCAGCTTCATCGAAGCATCTACGCCGCGCTGCAGCTCAGTAGCCTCATCGAGGTTGAGAGCCTGGTCTGCGCCTTGAGCGCCGCTCCAACGAGCTGCGTTGACGTCGTCCCAAACGGTGCTCTGCACCTCAGAGATGCCGAAGTAGCCTCCGCCGGTGATTTCGCCGTAGTAGGTGAATACGTTGTCAGCCTTGTCAAAGGCAGCCGAAGAGCCGGGGTTCCAGCCGATACCGTCGATATCGCCGAAGATGTAGAGGTTTTCGGGCACGGCGATAGGCTCGGGCAGGTTGACGGTGATGTTGCATGTGGTCTCGGTGCCATCGAAGATGATGGTGGTATCTTCGCCGGGCTCGTAATCAACAGCCAGGCCGTCAACATCGATGGTCAGCGTCTCAGTCTCGTTGATGTTGGCGAGAGTCAGCTCAGTGCCTGAGAGCACGGTAAGCGGCTCATCAGCCGAAGTGATATTGGTCACGCGGTCCACTACGACAGAGTAGTCAGAGCCGATGGCGGCGTTGCCGGCGAGGTTGACGGTGTAGGTGGTGGGCTCCTCGACAAAGGCCTTAACCACGTCGTCTTGGTTCATAGTATCCCAGACGATAGAGGTAGTCCACTCATCAGCAGGCTCAAATCTCTCGCCGTTGCGATATACATAACGTGCAGGACCTCCATCCCACTGCCAGTACACTGCAAATGGACCATCGTGTTCGGGGTTGCAGTATATTACGTTGTAGCCAGGCTGCACCTCGGGCTCAAATCCAGTGTTGTCAAACTGAACCATGATGGTCTCGGGGTCACCATCAAGATAATAGATGAAGCTGGTCTCGCGCTCAAAGTGGGAAGTCGCAACGCGCACTGACAGGTTGTCGGATACGGTATAGTTCCAGCCTTGGGTTGACCAAGCACTATTCTCCTCAGAGCCGTTCACATAGACGCCATCGATGGAGCTGTTGCTATCAGCAGTGTTGAGGAAAAGGTATGTGCCTTTGACCACGTTGAAAGTATTCTGGCCGGACTGCAGAGTCTTGAGGTTTTCATCATAGGGCTGGCCGATGTAGAACTTGACATTTTCGGGGGTGTCAATGTCGATGGTCACATCGTAGCGGGGCTTTGCAGTAGCGGTGAAGGATATCTCGGTGTCACCTAAGATATACTCAGACCAAGAGCTGTAGAAGTAGCCGGACTCGCCATTGACGGTGAAGTTAGTGTAGTTGTAGTCAGAGCTGGGGAATAGAGCGAGTTTCGAGCCTGCATTTACCTGTAATACAGATGTGGCAGTGACAGGCTCTTCGTCAACCTCGATAGTGAGCACGTCAGCCACTTCGGCGCCTTGTACGTTGATGGTCACGGTGCAAGGCATTTCGGGGAAGATGGTCGTAATCACAATTTCGTCATCGGCGGTGAGGTTGACATTGTAGTAGCCATATCGGCCGGCGATTTCTGTGTCGTTTTGCTTAAACGAGTAGAAAGGCTTGCCACTGCTCTTGGGCATGAAGGAGGTGGTGGGCTGGTTTTCGCCATCGCACAGCTCTTCAGCGAGGAGCCACAAATCCTGAGGCTCAGTGGTGTCCTCAAGAGTTAGCTTGCGATAGAGTGATGTCTGGATATCCAAAGCTGAGGGGTCATCGCATGTCACAGTCACCTTGCCGGCATATTCCAGAGCTTTGGTGCTGATAGTATATGACATTCCGTCACCCCACATATAGGGGTTGTACTCAAAGCGATTGTAGCTTGAGAGCTGCTCGCTGCCATCAGCATCAAGGATTGAAGAGAACTCATAGCCTGTAGCAGCGTAGATGTTAATTGTAGTGTACATCGGCGCTGTTACGGTGAACACGTTATCTACCGCCTCTACGGCATATTTTGTATATTCGCCCGTGTCAGGGTCATAAGAGCCATACGATACGTTCACGTGAGAAGCGTCATCTACCGTGATGGTCATCGTATAGTCTTCGGCAGTAGCTGCAGTGATGCCTGCAAAGAGCATCACTAAGAAAAAGTAAAATTTTTTCATACCTGCTTAAGATT
>JAEDNZ010000239.1 GCA_016302215.1 Muribaculaceae bacterium | reverse complement strand
CGCCGCGATATTTTTAGAGGATAGATGGGCGGCGATGCATGAAAATTGCCGTTTTTTTTGTACCTTTGCATGGTTTTCACGGACAATTGTGAAGCCGACGACACCAACCCAAACCAACTACCATCGTATGCGCGACACAAGACGCGCCGTCATCATCCTTGAGGACGGCACACAGTATGAAGGCAAGTCCTTCGGTTATGAAGCCTCTACGTCAGGCGAAGTAGTGTTTAACACGGCAATGACCGGCTATCCCGAGAGCCTTACCGACCCCTCTTACGAAGGGCAGATACTGGTCACCACTTTCCCCTTGCTGGGCAACTATGGTGTGCCTCCCACCGGTGGGACGGCAGCGCTGAGCGACCATTACGAGAGCACACACATCCACTGCAAAGCCATCGTGGCGCAAGACTATGCGTGGGAGCACAGCCACTGGCTCGCCGACCGCAACCTGGCCGACTGGCTCAAGGAGGAACACATCACCGGCATCTATGGCATCGACACCCGCGCCCTCACCAAGCACCTGCGCGAGAAGGGCTCTATGCTGGGCAAGATAGTGGTGGAGGGCTGCGACGACGTGGACTTCTACGATCCCAACCGCGAAAACCTCATCGCCAAGACCTCATGCACCGAAGTGCTCACCTACGGCACTGACACTGATGACAGCGGCCGTCAGCGCAAGACCGTGGTGCTGGTGGATTGCGGCATCAAGCACAATATCATACGCTGCCTGATGCGCCGGGGCGTCAAGGTGGTGCGCGTGCCCTGGGACTATGACTTCAGCGGCATCGCCTACGACGGCCTCTTCATCAGCAACGGCCCCGGCAACCCCGACTTTGCCGACATCACGGTGAGCCACATACGCGCCGCCATGGCCACAGGGCGCCCCATCTGCGGCATCTGCATGGGCAACCAGCTGCTGGCAAAGGCTGCCGGCGCCTCCACCTACAAGCTCAAATACGGCCACCGCAGCCACAACCAACCGGTGCGCCGCGTGGGCACCAACACCTGCTATATCACCTCGCAAAACCACGGCTACGCCGTAGATGCCGACACACTGCCCGCCGAGTGGGAGCCGCTGTTTGTGAATATGAACGACGGCACTAACGAGGGCATACGCCACCGCAGCCGCCCGTGGTTCTCGGCACAATTTCACCCCGAGGCATCGAGCGGACCGCGCGACACCGAGTTCTTCTTTGACGAGTTTATCAATATGCTATAACCCTCCCCTACCCCATTACCATCATGAGCGAAGACAAAAAGATACAGAAAGTGCTGCTGCTGGGCAGCGGCGCCCTCAAGATTGGCGAAGCCGGCGAATTTGACTACTCCGGCGCACAAGCCCTCAAAGCAATGAAGGAGGAGGGCATCACCACGGTGCTTATCAACCCCAACATCGCCACGGTGCAGACATCGGAAGGCTTTGCCGACAAGATTTACTTCCTGCCGGTGACGCCATACTTTGTGGAGCGCGTCATCGCCAAGGAGCAGCCCGACGGCATACTGCTGGCCTTCGGCGGCCAGACGGCGCTCAACTGCGGCGTGGAGCTATATCGCAGCGGCGTTCTTGACCAATACCACGTGGAGGTGCTGGGCACCCCCGTGCAGGCTATCATCGACACCGAGGACCGCGAGCTCTTTGTGGAGCGCCTTGACCAAATCGATGTCAAGACCATCAAGAGCGAGGCCGTGGAGACTATCGACGACGCTCTGCGCGTGGCTTCAGAGCTTGGCTACCCTGTGATCGTGCGCGCCGCCTACGCCCTGGGCGGCCTCGGCAGCGGCTTCTGCGACAACGATGACGAGCTGCGCGCCCTCACCGAGAAAGCCCTCGCCTTCTCACCGCAGGTGCTCATCGAGAAATCGCTCAAGGGCTGGAAAGAGGTGGAATATGAAGTGGTGCGCGACCGCTATGACAACTGCATCACCGTGTGCAACATGGAGAACTTTGACCCGCTGGGCATCCACACCGGCGAGAGCATCGTGGTGGCGCCGTCGCAGACCCTCTCCAACGACGACTACCACTATCTGCGCTCGCTCGCCATCAAAATCATACGTCACATAGGCATCGTTGGCGAGTGCAACGTGCAATATGCCTTTGACCCCGAGTCAATGGACTACCGCGTCATCGAAGTCAACGCCCGCCTGAGCCGCTCATCGGCGCTGGCCTCCAAGGCCACCGGCTATCCTCTGGCCTTCGTGGCCGCCAAGCTCGGCCTGGGC
>JAEDNZ010000238.1 GCA_016302215.1 Muribaculaceae bacterium | reverse complement strand
GAGAGGGCGAATTATTTGCGCGAAGTGAGTAACTTTGTGGTGACAAAGTAAAATAGATATATAATAGATGATAGGATTTGAAGAATTGGGCGTCAGAGCTGACCTGTGCAAGGCGGTGAGTGAGCTTGGATATGACAGGCCTATGCCGGTTCAGGAGAAGGTAATACCGGCGCTGCTGAGCGGAGACCACGACCTTGTGGGCTTGGCTCAGACGGGTACGGGAAAGACCGCAGCATTCGGCCTTCCGGTGATTCAGCGCATCGACACTACGCATCGCCGCGCCCAGGCCTTGATATTGGCACCGACGCGCGAGCTGTGTCTGCAGATTTCGGGCGACCTTGCCGATTACGCCAAATATACAGAAGATATAGATATAATACCGGTGTATGGCGGTTCGTCAATCGAGAGCCAGATACGCGGTCTGCGTCGCGGGGTGCATATCATAGTTGCGACTCCCGGGCGATTGATAGACTTGATTAACCGCGGCGAGGCAGCGCTTGACGCGGTGCACACTGTGGTGCTCGATGAGGCTGATGAGATGCTAAACATGGGCTTTGTGGAGTCAATCGATGAGATATTGATGCACCTGCCGGCCGAGCGCAAGATGCTGATGTTCTCGGCGACGATGCCTCCGGAGGTGTCAAAGATAGCATCGCGGTATATGACGAGTCCGGAAGAGATAGTGATAGGCACTCGCAACGAAGGGGCACAGAATGTGCGCCACATATATTATATGGTGTCGGCCCGCGACCGCTATCCGGCGCTGAAGCGCATCTGCGACTATGTGCCCAATATCTATGGCATCATCTTTTGCCGCACGCGTCGCGACACCCAGGAGATAGCTGACAAGCTCATCTCGGACGGCTATAATGCCGATGCCCTGCACGGCGACCTGTCGCAGCAGCAGCGCGACATCGTGATGAAGAAATTTCGCGATGGGGTGATTTCGATGCTCGTGGCCACCGATGTGGCAGCTCGCGGCCTCGATGTCGATGACCTGACACATGTGATAAACTACGGACTGCCCGATGATACGGCAGTATATACCCACCGGTCCGGTCGCACCGGAAGGGCTGGAAAGACAGGCGTGTCAGTGTCAATCATACACTCACGCGAGAAAGGCAAGGTTAAGGAGATAGAGCGCAAGATAGGCAAGACCTTTGAGCGCGCCGAGGTGCCCACGCCAGCCAAAATCATAGAGAAGCAAATCTATAACCTTGCCGACCGGCTTGAGCGCGTAGATGTAGATAACGCCGAGATAGACAAGTATCTGCCGGGAGTGATGAAGAAGCTGTCGTGGCTGAGCACCGAGGACCTTCTGCGGCGATGGCTGTCAATGGAGGTGAACAGGCTGATATCGTACTACAAAGACGCGCCTATGCTTGACCTGCCGGATAAGCGCCCAACGAAGGCTAAAGACGGCAAGCGCGATGCCGATGGTGACGAGCGGCGCAAGCGGCGCAGCGCACACAGCGAGAAGGATAAAGACCGGCGGAGCGCCGAGCCGGGCATGGCGCGCATCTATGTGAGTGCGGGCAAGGGCGACGGCTTCTTTGCCGGCAACATCATCGATGCCATCAATAGGGGCACCGAAGGCTCCCGCGTGGAGGTAGGGCGAATAGACCTGCTTGACGGGTATTCGCTCTTTGACGTTAAGAAGAGCGATGCGGGGCGCGTGGTTGCGGCCTTGCGTGGCGCCGACTTCCATGGCCTGCGCTTATATAGCGAGATTGCCGAGGAGGGCAAAGACTATGCCGGTGCCTCGACGCGCAAGAAAAAGAAGCGCAAATGACTCGCTGCGCCACAAACACGACAAACGACAAAGGTAAAAGAAAATATGAAACTACGAACAGCGATAATGATGGCGGCGGCAGTGTGTATTGCAGCAGCCAGCGAGCCGGCATCGTCAAAGAGCGCCGGTGAGTACTTTGCAGCCGCGCCGGATAGTGTGGTGCCTTTGCTTGACCTCAACACGCGTCTGGATATGCTCGACTACTATGACTGCGGGAGCCGCACCGCCTCGACCAACGTGTTTGATGGCAAGTCAAGGGTGACATACCGCGACTCACTGACCGTGAGATATGAGCTGACCGAGCGCTTCAGGGGACAGCTGTCGGTGCTACCTATGCCCAAGGGCGATAGCTTGATTATTGTCATCACCACCTTAGCCACTCCGACCCCCGATAGCGAAATAGAGATATACACCACACAGTGGCAGCGGCCGGGGAAGCCGG
>JAEDNZ010000237.1 GCA_016302215.1 Muribaculaceae bacterium | reverse complement strand
CTCAAGCAGGCGCAGACCGGCGGCGACAAAGTGGCCAAGATGCAATATGAGGTGCTGCGACAAATCAAAGAGGCCCTCGACCAAGGCAAGCCCGCGCGCTCGGTGGTGTTTGAGACCCCCGATGAGCAGAAATTTGCGCGCGAGCTCTTCTTGCTCACCTCCAAGCCCGTGCTGTATGTGTGCAATGTCGATGATGCGTCGGCCGCTACCGGCAATGCCTACGTCGAGGCCGTCAAAGAGGCTATCAAGGACGAAAACGCCGGCGTGCTCATCGTCGCCGCACAGACCGAGAGTGAGATAGCCGAGCTCGACACCTTTGAGGAGCGACAAGAGTTTCTCGCGGAGATAGGCCTCGAAGAGTCAGGCGTGGCGCGCCTGATACGTGCCGCCTACAATCTGCTCGACCTGCAGACCTACTTCACCGCCGGCCCCGACGAGGTGCGCGCCTGGACCTTTATCCGCGGCTCAAAGGCCCCCAAGTGTGCCGGCATCATACACACCGACTTTGAGAAGGGCTTCATACGCGCCGAGGTAATCAAATATGACGACTATGTGACCCTTGGCGGAGAAAACGCCGTGCGCGAGGCCGGCAAGCTCGCCGTCGAAGGCAAAGAGTATGTGGTGCAGGACGGCGACATCATGCACTTCCGCTTCAATGTGTGACTACAATCTATCCTCTCATAATAACTAACACTATCCACAAAAAAACTCAACACTAAGCATTATGACTATGACCCCTAAATCAATGCTCCGCAAGATGGCTGCCATGGCAGTCGTGCTTTCCATGGCCTTAGGCTTCACCGCTTGCTCCGATGGCGATGACAGTGGCGACGACGATGTGCGCACCATCGCTACCATCAAGGAATGCTACACCATGATTCGCGACCTTGACGGCGATGGCACAGCCGTGGCCGGCAGCAACGTGTCGTTCACCCTCGATGTCAACTACACCAAGATGACGGCCGATATCGCCATTACCGGCCTCTCACTGCCGGGCGCCGGCACTATGCCCAAGATTACCCTCAGCGGCTGCCGCTGGGCTATCGACCAAAGCCAGTGGAAACGTATTGACACCAACGACTTTAGCATCGCCAGCGCCGCCGGCACTGCTCCCGATATCACCGGCCTGAAATTTGCATGGCTTGACCGCCAGGTGGGCGAGGTGTATATGCCGGCTATCGCTTTCTCCTTCACCCTCAACGGCAAGTATGCCATCTGTGGCTCGCTCTCGCCCTTCTACTTTGCGGGCACCACCACCACGCGCACCGATGGCGTCGAAGACTTTGTCTCCACCAAGCCCACCTATCTGCTGACGCTCGACAACGCCAAGGGCACCGCTTCGCTGCAAATTATCGGTGCTCAGTTTGCCCAGCGTATGCCGGCGATGGATATGACCTTCGAGGGTCTCAATGCCGAGTTTGTCGCTGACGGCTCATACCGCATCGCCTGCGAGGCGCTGACGCCCAAAATCGGCGACACCCCATACCCCAACTATCCCATCACCGACCTCAAGGCCACACTGCGCCCTGACGCCGGCATGGAGCTGACATTTGTCTGCACCATAGGCAACACCCCCTTCACCGTCACCGCCGTGGTTGACTACCTCGGTCAGTGATGCCGAAAAACCATCGGAACGCAGCGGCTCGCCGCCGCGCTCCGATGGCCCCCCTCTCCTCCAATCTCGATACCATAATAAAAAAACTAACTTTTTACCATACCAAATCTCAGTATCATGAAACGGATAATTACGGCGCTCGCCTTGACGGCTGCGATGACCGTTAGCGCAGTGGAGCCTTCGGGCACTCTGCCTGTGATGTATGTCAACACCACCGATGGCGTTGAGATTACATCTAAAGAAGATTATGTGACAGGTACCTACTACGTTGACCCCTGCGGCGTGGAAGGCGTCGAGGCCATCGGCAGTGTCGATGCTCAGCTTCCACTGCAGATTAAAGGCCGCGGCAACTGGTCGTGGATAGGCTTTGACAAGAAGCCTTATCGACTCAAGCTCGACTCAAAGACAGCGCTGCTTGGCATGAAGAAAAGCAAGCACTTTGCGCTGCTGGCTCACGCTGACGATGCCTACGGCTTTATGCGCAACGCTGTGGGCTTTGAGCTCAGCCGCATGTTTGGCCTGGCATGGACACCGGCAGATGAGCCTGTGGAGCTGGTGCTCAACGGCGACTATAAGGGCCTATATTTCCTCACCGAGCATATACGCGTTGATGCCGACCG
>JAEDNZ010000052.1 GCA_016302215.1 Muribaculaceae bacterium | reverse complement strand
CACTAATTGCGCTATCACGGTGTGTGATGCGGAGTGCAAGATTTTGTATATGAATGATAAGGCTCGCGCCACGTTTGCCAAGTATGGCGACCTGATAGGTGCAGACCTATTGGCGCATCACAATGAGCGGTCAGTGGGCATCATCAAGGGCTTGATGGCAGGCGGTGGCGTGAATTGCTACACGATAGAGAAGGGCGGTGTGCGCAAGATGATATATCAGACGGCGTGGCGGGCGGCTGACGGCACGGTGGGCGGC
Source organism: Muribaculaceae bacterium (assembly GCA_016302215.1). Taxonomy (GTDB): domain Bacteria; phylum Bacteroidota; class Bacteroidia; order Bacteroidales; family Muribaculaceae; genus CAG-873. The sequence goes on along the minus strand of JAEDNZ010000052.1, from coordinate 11,414 downwards.
CTGGTGGAGATCTCGATGGAGCTGCCTGCGGGCGAGCTGCCTCACTATGTGCGCGACTGACGCCGGGGGCTGCGCGGCGGCGCTTTAGCGATTTTTTCAGCAAAAAAAATTGCTCGGGTTGTTGCATATTTCGCGCAAAGGCGCTACCTTTGCAGACGTCAAATCAGACGAAATGATGGACATTAAATCTGAGACATTGCACCTGCATCACAGAGCAGCTCGTACAGGCATGATATGGCGTAAGCGATCATGCCGGAGTGTTGAGCGCCGCGATGCGGGATTTCTTTTTAAGCATATACTCATCACACTCTGATAATTAGCGATGAAAGCCACAGCGACACCCCCGGTAACAGCCCCCACGAAGCGCCATAGAGCGCCGACGCGCGGCGCGACGCCGGCAGCGGGTGGCGTCGGTGCGTGTGTATGCCCGACGGCGTCACCGGCCGATGCTGCGCGGGCTTTCGGGCAACGGACAATGGACAATACACCAGGTACAATAAATCACATCACTTTCTAAATTAAAAAAAGATGTCATCTTTGCGTTTCAAACTCATCGAAGAGGCTTACAACCGTAAGCCGGTAGAGGTAAAAATCCCCAATGAGCGTTCGGAGTCGTTCTACGCCAAAGCGGTGTTCAATCGTCAGAAGATGTTTGAATATCTGCCGAAGAAGACGTATGATGCGTTGGTGAACGCTGTCGAGAACAAAGAGCCAATCACGCGCGAGATCGCCGACAGCGTGGCCGAGGGCATGAAGCGGTGGGCTATCGACAATGGTGCCCGGCACTACACTCACTGGTTTCACCCGCTGACTGATGGCACCGCCGAGAAGCACGATGCCTTTATCGAGCACGACGGCAAGGGCGGCGTGGTAGAGGAGTTCACGGGCAAGCTGCTTGTGCAGCAAGAGCCTGATGCGTCGAGCTTCCCCAACGGCGGCATCCGCAACACTTTTGAGGCTCGCGGCTACTCGGCATGGGACATCTCGTCGCCGGCTTTCATCCTCGATGAGACGCTGTGTATCCCCACTATCTTTGTGTCGTACACGGGCGAATCGCTTGACTATAAGACGCCGCTGCTGCGCGCGCTCAACAGCGTAGATAAGGCTGCCACGGCCGTGGCTCGCTATTTTGACCCGGAAGTCAACCACGTGACATCATATCTGGGCTGGGAGCAGGAGTATTTCTTGGTAGATGAGGCGCTGTATGCCGCCCGCCCCGACCTTGTGCTCACCGGCCGCACGCTCATGGGCCACGAGAGCGCCAAGAACCAGCAGCTTGAGGACCACTACTTCGGCGCTATCCCTTCACGCGTGGAGGCCTTTATGCTCGACCTCGAGATAGAGTGTCACCGCCTGGGCATTCCCGCCAAGACGCGCCATAACGAGGTGGCGCCCAACCAGTTTGAGCTGGCTCCTATCTTTGAGGAGACCAACCTCGCCAATGACCACAACCTGCTGCTGATGTCGGTAATGTCAGAGGTGGCACGCCGCCACAACTTCAGAGTGCTGCTACACGAGAAGCCTTTTGCCGGCATCAACGGCTCTGGCAAGCATAACAACTGGAGCCTTGGCACCGACAAGGGCAAGATACTCTTCTCGCCGGGCAAGACGCTCAAGGACAACTTGCAGTTTATCACCTTTGTGGTCAATGTGATGGCGGCCGTGCACACCCACAATGCGCTGCTCAAGGCCTCAATCATGTCGGCCACTAACGCTCACCGCCTGGGCGCCAACGAGGCACCGCCCGCCATCATCTCAATCTTCACGGGCAGCCAGTTGGCTCACGTGCTCGACGTGCTGGAGAAATCCACTGACAACGAGCTAACCGACCTCTCGGCGAAGGACGCCATGTCGCTGGGCGTGTCGCAAATTCCCGAAATCCTCATCGACAACACCGACCGCAACCGCACGTCGCCCTTCGCCTTCACCGGCAACCGTTTTGAATTCCGCGCCGTAGGCTCGTCGGCCAACTGCGCCTCGGCTATGATAGCGCTCAACGCCGCTGTCGCTGACCAGCTCAACCGTTTCCACGAGGCAGTGGAGGCACGCCTCGCCAAGGGCGAAGGTCTGCGCGAAGCACTCCTCGCCGAGATACGCCAGCTCATCAGAGAGTCCAAGCCCATCCACTTTGACGGCAACGGCTACAGCGATGACTGGAAGGCTGAAGCCGCGCGCCGCGGCCTCGACTGCGAGACCTCAGCGCCCAAGATCTTCGACGCCTACCTGCACGACTCATCGGTGGATATGTTTGCCCGCACCGGGGTGTTCTCGCGCCTGGAGCTCGAAGCACGCAACGAGGTGAAATGGGAGATTTACACCAAGAAGATACAAATCGAGGCTCGCGTGCTCGGCGACCTCGCCATCAACCACATCATACCTGTAGCCACACGCTATCAGTCGTTCCTGGTAGATAACGTGGTCAAGCTCAAGAGCCTCTTCACCGGCGTGAAAGGCGCCACCATCGTGGCTCACGACCTGGAGACCATAGAGAAAATCTCGGCACACATGGACGTCATCAAGACCGAGGTAGATCGCATGGTATCAGCTCGCAAGGCCGCCAACCGCATCACCGAGGAGCGCGAGAAAGCCATCGCCTACCACGACAACGTGGTGCCTCCGATGGAGACCATCCGCTATCATATCGACAAGCTGGAGCTTATGGTTGACAACGAGATGTGGCCTCTGCCCAAATATCGCGAATTACTATTCATTCATTAATGGAACAACTCAAGCACGAGTGCGGCGTAGCCCTGATACGACTACGCCGCCCTCTTCAATACTACAAAGAGAAATACGGCACATACGCCTACGCCCTCAACAAGCTGTACCTGTTGATGGAGAAGCAGCACAACCGCGGCCAGGAGGCTGCGGGGCTTGCTGTAGTAAAAACCCATGCCCCTGCCGGCCACGAGCTGATATTCCGCGAGCGTGCCCTCGGCAAAGACGCCATACCCATCATCTTCGATAAGGTGCGGCGCGACCTGCCCGGCGACATCGAGAGCCTGAGCATCGATGAGGTGGAGCAATATGCGCCCTTTGTCGGCGAGATATATATGGGGCACCTGCGCTACAGCACCACCGGCCGCAGCGGCTTGGCCTACGCCCACCCGGTGCTGCGCCGCAACAACTGGCGCTCGCGCTCGCTGGCCCTGTGCGGCAACTTCAACATGACCAACACCGACGAAATCTTTGAGCAGATAGTAGCCACCGGTCAGCACCCACGCCTCTATAGCGACAGCAATATGCTGCTGGAGCAGATAGGATATATGCTCGACAAGGAAAACCACCGGCTCTATCGCCAATATCGCGATGAGCTTCATGACCCGGATTTGGCCCGCGCCATCGAGGACAACCTCGACATCGCCAAGGTGCTGCGCGACGCCTCGCCGGCATGGGACGGCGGCTTTGTCATCTGCGGCGCCACCGGCTCAGGCGACTGCTTTGCGCTGCGCGACCCCCACGGCATCAGACCCGCATTCTACTACTATGATGATGACATCCTCGTGGTGGCATCAGAGCGCCCTGTCATACGCACCTCCTTTGACCTCGAGGCCGACGATGTGCATGAGCTGACACCCGGCTCCGCCATTATGATGAACAGCAAAGGCGATATCACCATCGCCGATATTCTTGGAGAGAAAGACAACCGCCGCTGCTCGTTTGAGCGCATCTACTTCTCACGCGGCAGCGACGAAGATATATACCGCGAGCGCAAGGAGCTTGGGCGCCGCCTCGTACCCGAAATCCTGACGATGATTGACCACGACATTGACAACGCCGTGTTCTCATTTATCCCCAACACCGCCGAGGTGGCTTTCATAGGCATGGTGCAAGGCCTGGAGGAAGCGCTCCACGCCGCCAACGCCGCGCGCGTACAAGATATGATAGCCGCCGGCAATATCGACAGCGAGGCCATAGCGCGACTGCTGCAGCGCAAGGTCAGAGTAGAGAAAGTGGCCATCAAAGACGTGAAGATGCGCACCTTCATATCCGAAGGCTCATCGCGCGACGATATGGCGGCACACGTCTATGACGTGACCTACGGGTCAGTGCGCGAGAATAGCGACACGCTCATCGTCATTGACGATTCAATCGTGCGAGGCACCACCCTGCGTCAGTCAATCCTGCGCATGCTCGACCGCGTGCACCCCGCGCGCATCATCATAGTGTCATCATCGCCGCAGGTGAGATACCCCGACTATTACGGTATCGACATGTCGTCGATGGACCAGTTTATCGCCTTCAAGGCCGCCGTTGAGCTGCTCAAAGAGAGCGGGCGCGAGCACGTGCTGCACGACACCTATCAGCGCTGTCTCGAGCAGACATCACTCCCAGCAGCCGAGCAGACCAATTGTGTCAAAGCCGTGTATGAGCCTTTCAGCGACGTAGAGATATCAGCCAAGATAGCCGCAATGCTCAAGCCCGCCGAGGTGTGCGCCAAGGTAGATATCCTATACCTGCCCTTGTCTGACCTGCATAAGGCCATCCCCGGCTGCCCCGGCGACTGGTATTTCTCTGGCGACTATCCCACTCCCGGCGGCGTGCGCCAGGTCAACCGCGCATACATCGACTATTACGAGGCCAACATCAAAAGCTGTCACTGACACACCGGCTCGCACAGACATAGGAGCAATATGGCGGCAGTGGTGCTAATAACCGGCATACGCGGCTTTGTGGCAAGCCACCTGCAGCGGCATCTCACGGAGGGCGGCTGCAGCGTGATAGGCGTGTCGCGCAAGGCCGACCACAGCCGCGGCATTTACTCGTGGGACGATATGCGCAGCGACCGCCTGCCACACGTCGATGCCATCATCCACGCCGCCGCCATAGCTCACGACCTGGACAACAGCATCTCAGAGGAGCAATATCAGGCCGCCAACGTTGACCTCACGGCGCAGACCTACGACTACTTTTGCCGCCACACATCGGTGAGCTCATATATCTTTGTCAGCTCTATTGCCGTGGAGGCATTTGCCGACTCGCCTTATGGGCGCAGCAAGGTGAGCGCCGAGCGATACATCGCCGACAATCGCGGGCACAGCCGCGGGCGGCAGGTGGTGGTGCTGCGGCCGGCAATGATTTACGGCGAGGGCAACAAGGGCAATCTGCCGTTGCTCTTCAATGTGGTGCGCTGCGGACTGCCATGGCCCTTAGCAGCGTTCAGAAACACACACTCATTTGTGTATATTGACAACTTCTGCCATATTGTGAGCCGAGTGATAGAGCGGCACGAAGTATGCGGCACCTTTGCCGTGGCTGACGACACCCCGCTATCCACCACCCGCATCATAGCCTTGGCAGCCGAGGCCACCGGGCGCAAGGCGCGTCTATGGCGCATACCCAAGCCCATCGTCAAGGCAATAGCTAAAGTAGGCGATGTGATGCCGCTGCCGCTTGACACCTTGCGGCTGGAGAAGCTCACACGCGACCTCGTAGTGGATAACACAGCCATAAAGCAAGCTCTGGGCATCACGACGCTGCCGATAGCTACCGACGAGGCCTTTCGCCGCACATTTGCCGCCATGGCAGCCGATTATCAATCGAAGTAAGAGCCGCGGCCTTTTTTATATTGCACTATAAGCAAAAAAGGCTTATCTTTGCAAAACATTTCAATAGACACAACGCATAACACAGACTAAAACTCACTGTAATGAAAGATATCGTACTCAGCGGCATACGTTCGACCGGTAACCTCCACCTCGGCAACTATTATGGAGCGCTAAGCAAATTCGTAAAGATACAAGACACCTGCGACTGCAATTTCTTTATCGCCGATTTGCACGCGCTGACCACCAACCCCGACCCACAGCAGCTTCACGCCAACGTGAAAAGCATTCTTGCCGAATATCTCGCTGCCGGCCTTGACCCGGAGAAATCTACAATCTTCGTGCAGAGCGATATCCCTGAGATAGCAGAGATGTACCTCCTGCTCAATATGCATGTGGGCATCGGCGAACTGATGCGCACCGCCTCGTTTAAAGACAAGGCTCGCAAAGCTCTCGGCCTGGGCTCACCGGAAGCCGGCGATGGCGATGATGACGCTATCGAGCGCCAAATCATCGGCACCGACTCAAACCGCCGCGTCAACGCAGGCCTGCTCACCTACCCCACCCTGATGGCCGTGGATATCCTGATACAAAAAGCCACCAAGGTGCCCGTGGGTAAAGACCAGCTGCAACACCTGGAGCTTACGCGCCGTTTTGCCCGCCGCTTCAATTCGTTCTATGGCGTGGACCTCTTCCCCGAGCCCACTGACTTTGACTTCGGCGGCGCTCCGGTCAAAGTGCCCGGCCTTGATGGCTCCGGCAAGATGGGCAAGAGCGAAGGCAACTGCATCTACCTCATCGACGACCCCAAAGTGCTGCGCAAAAAAGTGATGCGCGCCGTCACCGACGAGGGTCCCAAAGAGCCCAACTCGCCCATGAGCGAGCCGGTGGCCAACCTCTTCACGCTGTTAGAGCTGACATCTACGCCCGACGTGGTGAGCCACTTCCGCCAGGCTTACGCCGACTGCTCAATACGCTATGGCGACCTCAAGAAACAGCTCGCCGAAGATATCCTCGCCGTGACCACCCCCATACGCGAGAGAGTGCAAGATATCCTTGCCGACGAGTCATATCTGGCACGCGTGGTGCGCCAAGGCGCCGAGAAGGCTCGCGCCCGCGCCTCGCAGACGCTGCGCGAGATGCGCGAAATCATGGGCATCAGACCCTTATAACTGTAACACATACCCCCACACAAACCGAGCGCATACGCCTTGATTACCGCCATAGCCATACGCAATATGGTATGCCATCACTGCATGGCCGCCGTCAGGCGCTGCTTTGAGCAGGCCGGCATCAGCGTAATGTCAATATCGCTCGGCGAGGTCACCGTCAATGCCTCAACGCTCACGCCTGAGGGTCTCTGCGCGCTCGACAAAGCGCTAATCGCGGAGGGATTTGAGCGCCTCGAAAACAGCGAAGACGCCCTTGTGGAGCGCATCAAGGCGGCCGTCATACACCATGTGCGGCAAGAAGACGAGTGCCGTCTGAATATGTCGGCATGTCTGGAGCGCCATTTGGCTATGCCGTATGAGTCACTGTCGCGGGCGTTTACGGCACGTGAGGGGCGCACTATCGAGAAGTATCACATAGCCCAGCGCGTGGAGTGGGTCAAGGAGCTGATGAGCTATAAAGAACTGACTCTGGGCGAGATAGCATTCCGCACGGGCTATTCGAGCACGGCACACCTGTCGCGGCAGTTTAAGGCTGTGACGGGCTTGACGCCGTCGCAATATATGCAACTGCCACCCTCGCGCAAGAGCCTCTGCCAGGTGTAATCCGGAGAGCCGCGACGGCTTGCAGCGGCTACGATATCAGCGGCCGAAGAGCTTGGAGATGAGGTCAGGGCGATGCAGGCGGTGCAGCGAGCGTGTGATGTCAATACGATAGGCACGGTCATACCAAAAGAAGTATTTGCGCTGAGCGAGCTTCTCCTCCGGCCGCGTGGCGCAGTATATGCGTTGACCCGTGTATGGGTGCACCCCCGAATAGTATATCTCTGAGGCTACGGTCATAGGCGTGGGCGTGAAGTCCTGCACCTGCTCCAGGTGAAAATCCATGCGCTTGGTCTCAACGGCGAGCAGCGCCATATCTATTTCCTTGCACCCTGGGTGTGAAGAGATGAAGTAAGGGATGAGCTGCTGGCGCAAACCGTGGCGACGATTGACATCGTCAAAGAGGCGTTTAAACTCATGAAAGAGGGCAAACGAAGGCTTGCGCATAACGTCAAGGACACTATCCTGTGTGTGCTCCGGCGCCACCTTGAGGCGGCCCGACACATGGTGAGTGATTAGCTCCTCATTGTATCGGCGATTGGCGGCATCTATCTCAGCGATGCCGCAGCGATGCATTGACAAGTCATAGCGGACACCGCTGCCTATGAATGATTTCTTCACGCCGGGCAAGGCATCTACGGCGTGGTAAATGTCAAGCAGCGGCCTATGGTCATTACAAAGATTAGGGCACACCACCGGGTGGAGGCATGAAGGCTTGCGGCATTTGCGGCACAGGTCGCGATTGCGTCCTCCCATAGCATACATATTGGCCGAAGGCCCGCCCAAATCGGTGATATACCCCTTAAAGTCAGGCATCGCCGTCACCTGCCGCGCCTCGCGCAAGATTGACGCCTTAGAACGCGAGGCGATAAACTTGCCTTGATGCGCCGAGATGGTGCAGAAAGCACAGCCGCCAAAACACCCGCGGTGCATATTGATGGAGTGGCGTATCATCTCATAGGCCGGGATGTGCTTGCCGCGATAGCGCGGATGGGGCATACGCGTGTAAGGGAGGTCAAAGGCTATATCAATCTCGCCCGGCTGCATAGCAGGCAACATAGGGTTGCACTTTACGGCACGCTTCTCGTCATAGCCTTGCCAAATAGTGGCGCCGCCGTCCATGCTGTTGCTCTCTTGCTCGATATGTTTAAAGTTGAGCGACTGCAGGTGCTTGTGGCGGAGACAGCTGTCGTAGTCGTTGAGTATGATATTGCCGGGGCTGTCAGCGGCCACCTCCATCTCAAGGCGCGAGGCCAGGATTACAGATTGAGGCAGGTCAGTGATGTCGGCTATTTTCTCACCGGCGTCAAGGCGGTCAGCAAGCATCACCACCGTGCGCTCCCCCATGCCATAGAGTATCATATCGGCGCCGGAGTCTATGATTATCGAAGGCCGCAGGCGGTCTTGCCAGTAGTCGTAGTGCGACAGGCGTCGCAGCGAAGCCTCAATGCCACCGGCCACCACCGGAGTGTCAGGATACAGCTGCTTTAGGATTTGAGAATATACTATCGTGGGATAGTCAGGACGCGCGCCGTGACGACCGCCGGGGGTGTAGGCGTCGTCAGAGCGGCGACGGCGCGCCGCCGTGTAGTGGTTAACCATAGAGTCCATAGCGCCGGCCGACACGCCGAAGAATAGCCTCGGAGCGCCGAATTTGCGGAAGTCGCGCAAATCGTCCTGCCAATTAGGCTGAGGCACTATTGCCACCTTGTAGCCCGCGGCTTGCAGCGACCGTCCGATTACGGCAGCGCCAAAAGCCGGATGGTCAATGTATGCATCGCCGCTGAAAAGCACCACATCTACATAGTCCCATCCCAGCGCCTTCATCTCCTTGACAGACGTTGGCAGCCAGTCAGTAGCTCTCAAGCGGTCATAGTCGATAGCTGAAGTGTCAGTCATAGCCGTAGTTAAGCTTTAGCCGGGCCGTGCTCCATAGTGGAGAGGCGCTGCTCCAATTTGAGCACCTCATCGCGGAGGCGTGCCGCTTCAATAAACTCCATATCCTTGGCCGCTTGCAGCATCTCCTCGCGCTTGCGGCTGATAGTGCGCTTGAGCTCATCGGCTGTCATGTATGGTATCACCGGGTCGGCAGCGAGGCCTGCCTCCGTAGATAAGTCATAGGCATATACAGTAGAGCCCTTGGCCTGCCCGGCAGCCTTCCGGCTGACCGGCGAGGCTTTCGGCAAGGCTTTCGGCAAGGCTTCCGGCTCTCGGCCAACGATAGCATTGCGCGCCTTGACGATAGCTTGGGGTGTGATGCCGTGCTGCTCGTTGTAGGCGAGCTGCAGCGAACGCCGACGCTCGGTCTCGTCAATGGTCTGCTGCATTGACTGCGTGATGGTGTCGGCATACATTATCACCTCTCCGTTGAGGTTGCGAGCCGCACGCCCCACGGTCTGTGTCAGCGAGCGGTGGCTGCGCAGGAAACCCTCTTTGTCGGCATCGAGGATAGCCACAAGCGACACCTCGGGCAGGTCCAGACCCTCGCGCAAGAGATTGACACCGATGAGCACATCATATATGCCGGCGCGGAGGTCATCGAGGATGCGAATGCGGTCCATCGTATCTACATCGCTATGAATGTAAGCCGCCTTGACACCAAGCTTGACAAAGTAGTCATTGAGCTCCTCAGCCATGCGCTTGGTCAGCGTGGTCACGAGAGTGCGCTCACCGCGCTCGGTGCGCAGCACTACCTCCTCAAGCAAGTCATCGACCTGGTCAACGGTGGGTCTTACCTTGATGACGGGGTCAAGAAGACCCGTTGGGCGTATGAGCTGCTCCACCACGACACCGCCGCAGAGGTCCAGCTCATAGTCAGCCGGCGTGGCGCTCACGTATATCACCTGATGCGTCATGCGCTCAAACTCCTCAAACTTAAGCGGCCTATTGTCAAGGGCGGCCTCAAGGCGGAAGCCATAGTTCACGAGATTGAGCTTGCGCGATAGGTCACCGCCATACATAGCCCTGATTTGAGGCACTGTGACGTGGCTCTCATCAATTATCGTCATAAAGTCCTTAGGGAAATAATCCAGCAGGCAGAATGGGCGCATACCCGGCTCGCGGCCATCAAAATATCGGGAGTAATTCTCGATGCCGGGGCAGTGGCCTATCTCCTTCATCATCTCCACATCGTAAGTCACGCGCTCCTCCAGCCTCTGAGCCTCAAGGAGCCTATCCTCCTTGCGGAAATTCTCCACCTGCACGCCCAAATCGAGCTGTATCTGCTTTATGGCTTCAGCCTGACGTGCCGGCGAAGTGACAAAGATATTTGCCGGGTAAATGTTGAAGCAGTCAAAGTCGCCGAATTTGACACCATCAGTGGGGTGCACCGTGCAGATGCTCTCTATTTCATCGCCCCAAAAGACTATGCGCAGGGTGATTTCCTCGTAAGCGAGCCTTACATCTACGGTGTCGCCTTTGACTCTGAAAGTGCCGCGCTTAGCCTCTACCTCATTGCGCGAATAAAGCGCGCCCACGAGCTGGCGCAGAAAGGCATTGCGGGCGATACGCTGCCCCACCTTGATAGAGATGACATTGGCATTGAAATCCTCCGGATTGCCGATGCCGTAGAGACACGATACCGACGACACCACTATGACATCGCGGCGTCCCGACAGCAGAGCTGAGGTCGTGGCCAAACGCAGACGGTCTATCTCATCGTTAATCATCAAGTCCTTCTCAATATACTTGTCAAGGCTGGGGATATATGCCTCCGGCTGATAATAGTCATAGTATGACACAAAATACTCCACGGCGTTGTCGGGGAAGAAGCTATTCATCTCACTGTAGAGCTGGGCCGCGAGGGTCTTGTTGTGGCTTAGTATCAGCGTGGGCCTGTTGACGCGCGCTATGACATTAGCCATAGTAAAAGTCTTGCCCGAACCGGTGACGCCGAGCAGCACCTGGGCGCTGTCGCCCGCATCGATGCCTTGACACAGCTGCTCAATGGCTTGAGGCTGGTCGCCCGTAGGCGAATATTCTGACCTTAGATTAAAATCCATAACGATGGTAGATTGTCGGCTTTGTATTATCCTACAAAGATAGTGACAAATCTCGACATACAGCTTATACGCTCAAAAAATATTTTTCAGCCGCC
>JAEDNZ010000236.1 GCA_016302215.1 Muribaculaceae bacterium | reverse complement strand
ATCGACCGCAAGTGGAATATCTCTGAGGCCGGGGCTTACACCATCACCCTCAACACGCTCACTGACCAGATCACAATACGCAAACAATAATAAGGTAAAAACAGTAGATAGTAATAGTGATTTGTAAAGAAGTAAGTTTTTTGTAACAGGTAAGTTTTAAGTTCATTATCGGGCTTCCCGATTAACGCAATTATCTATAAAACAACTATTATTTACCATCCTAAGCTCTTACCTGCCGCCAACAGACCTTACTTCACCCCAACTCTTGACACTCTCCTCTGCAATCAATTACAATCTCACTAAAAGACCAACAATGAAAAAGATGAACATCTTACTTCTCGCAAGCCTCGCCCTCACCGCAACCGTGGGCTGCAGCGACGATGACCCCGGCAAGGGCGACACCCCGGGCGGCGGCGCCTCCGGCGGCGTCACTGACGTGCGCACTGTCAAGTCGAGCCTCATCGTGGACCTCGCTACTGACAAGGCTTGCTATGCTCCCGGCGAGAAGGTGCACTTTACCGCCTCGCAGGCTATCGCCGGCGCCAAGGTGCGCTATCGCAATGGCGCTACGGTCATCGCTGAGGCCGATGCCGCCCAGTCTTGGGACTGGACTGCCCCGGCCACTGACTTCACCGGCTATCTGGTGGATATCTACAAGCTCGGCGACGACGGCTCCGAGACCGTCTATGGCACTATCGCCGTTGACGTGTCCAGCGACTGGACCAAATATCCCCGCTACGGCTTCGTGGCTGACTTTGACGGCTCCAAGCGCACCGCGGGAGTCATCGAGGCCGAGATGGAATACCTCAATCGTTGCCACATCAACGGTGTGCAATTCCAGGACTGGCACAACAAGCACCACTGGCCCTTGGGCGGCACTCGCGACAAGCTCGACGAGGTATATAAGGACATCGCCAACCGCGACGTATATACCTCCGTGGTTAAGCGCTACATCGAGGTGCAGCACGCCTATGGCATGAAGTCAATATTCTACAACCTCTGCTTCGGCGCTCTTGACGATGCCGAGGACGATGGCGTAAAGCCCGAGTGGTATCTCTTCAAAGACACCAACCATGCTGACCGCGACTACCACGGCCTGCCCTCAGGCTGGAAGAGCAACATCTTCTTAGTAGATCCCTCTAATGAGGAGTGGCTCGCTTACATCGGCGACCGCAACGACGATGTATATCACAACTTTGACTTTGACGGCTATCAGATTGACCAACTCGGCTGGCGCGGCGACCGCTATGACTATTATGGCCACGCCGTAGATCTCCCCGCAGGTTATGGCAAGTTTATCGACGCCATGAAGGCTCGTCACCCCCAGAAACGCCTCATCATGAACGCTGTCGGCAGCTACGGCGCCACTCAGATTGCCGGCTCCGGCAAGGTGGATTTCTGCTACAACGAGATGTGGGACGGTGAGAGCCAGTTCAGCGACCTCTACACCATCATCAAGTCAAACGAGGCCTACAGCAACTACACCATGCGCACCGTCTTTGCCGCCTATATGAACTATGACAAGGCCGGCCGCACCTCGGGCGAGTTCAACACCCCGGGTGTCCTCATGGCCGATGCCGTGATGTTTGCCCTCGGCGGCAGCCACCTCGAGCTGGGCGACCACATGCTCTCGCGCGAGTACTTCCCCGCTGCTCCGCTCGCTATGAGCGACGAGCTCAAGACCGCCATGGTGCGTTACTACGACTTTATGACCGCCTACGAGAATTATCTCCGCGGCACATCCACACAGACCGAGTTCTCTGCTGATATGGTCGTCTCTGACGCCACCAAGAAGGTCAACTTCTGTGCTTGGCCCCCCAAGAAAGGCTATATCACCACCTACTCGCGCAATGTGGGCACCGCTAAGGTCATCAACCTGCTCAACTTCCGCAGCATCGACGACCTCAGCTGGCGCGACCTCAACGGCACTCGTCCACAGCCGCAGCTCACCCTCAACACCCCGGTCACCGTCTCCTGCTCCGAGGCTGTCAAGAAGGTGTGGGTAGCTTCGCCTGACTATCATGGCGGCGCCGTCCAGGAGCTCGCGTTCACCCAGACTGACGGCAAGCTGTCATTCACCGTGCCCAATATCAAATATTGGACCATGGTAGTAATCGAATATTGATACCTAACTATTAAGGGTAATCCTTACTAAATAACTCAATTATTCACCAACAATCAAACAACAATTAATGTCATGAAAACAATTACACGTATCGCTCTTGCAGCCGGCTTGGCGCTGGCAGCAAGCCCCGCTTTTGCGGCTCA
>JAEDNZ010000235.1 GCA_016302215.1 Muribaculaceae bacterium | reverse complement strand
TCAAAGAGCAGCTCCAAGTCAGGCTCGGTGCCTACGCCCTCGTAGATATTGTCCTTGCCGTCCTTAAACATATAGTTGGTCGTATATACAAAGTGACGATAGAACGAGTTATCGCCGAAGGTGCCGTTATAGAACATCTCGAAGTCACTGGTCAAGCAACCCGTGCCGCCGAAGGTGCGCTCGCCGGCCACCATGCCCGTGGGCATCTGCTTGGCTATGATAGTGGTAATCTCGGCATTGCTGACCGAGTTAATGTCAGCCAACACCACCACCGGGCACGGCGCTGCGCGGTGACCATCAGGCAGCGGGTGCAGCGTGTAAGGCGTCCACGGTCCTAAGTCATAGCGGCCAAGACCCACCTTTGAGCGGAAATAGCCTATCAGCAGAGGCTCGCCTATCAGAGGCGCCGTGACAAAGTTTTGGTCATAGTTGTAGCCGCCGCCGTTGCTCCTGACGTCGATGATTACACCCTTGAGGCCCTCAAGCGTCGTGGCCATGGTGATATAGTTATCCATCAGGGCCTCCACCTCAGCGGCTGACTCTTCGTCACCGCCGCTCAGATATCCGGTCAAAGCAAAGCCGCTCAGGCGCAGATACACTATGTCGCCATCAATAAGAGCCGTGAAGAAGTGGTCTATGTTGCCGTATTCGTCAACACCCCAAAACTCCATGGTCTGCGTGGCTCGGCCGGCATCCACGTATGTGCTGCCGAATATATCCGCTAACTCCTGCTCGTCAAGCCCTTCGTGATAATAGTCACGCGACATTGCCTCAATATTGCCGGGTTGCACCCACACGCCCTTGCCTTCGGGGTCCTTGTCAGCCACCTTGAGGTTCTCTACATAGATGCCGGCATGGTGGTCTATCAGCGTGCCGCACATACCCTCATATATCTCTCTGAGGTCAGCCGTCGCCACCTCGTCTTGCGCGTCAAGAGCCTCGATCATAGGCCGGTACTTCTTGTAGGCGGCATCCCAGTCGGTAGGGTCGATGCTCCACCACGCATAGCTATTGTTGATACCATGCCACACACGGTCAAACTGCTCTGTCAGGGTGTAATAGCGCGTATCATTGGGGTCAATCAGCTCATCGCCTTCATCGCGGCATGAGGTTGAGCCCACACTCATCAGCGCCACTGCCACCAGCGCGCCGGCATATCGTAGTATCTTTGCGTAACGTGTCATTTCTTATCCTTTTTTTTCGTGTCAAACGTAATAAAAGCGCCCACCTGCAGCGCCCACGAGGTGTTGTAGCGCGGCATGCCTACGGTCTTGCTCTTGTACATATTCGACAGCCCGTAGTACAGACGCCACTCGGCGTTGAAGCCCACAAACGTGTTGAGCCGGAACTCCACGCCCACGCCGCCGCAGAGGCCGCCGTCAAAGCGATTGTCGCGGCGCGAGTCAAACTCCACCGTCTCGCTGTACTTGTAGGTATTCTCCGGCGTCAGCGATGTCACAGGCTCCATATCTGCGTCGGTAGGCTCATCTTCGATTTTGGTGACGCCATCGCGATGGCTGTTAATCCAGCAGCCCATATACACACCCATATTCAGGAAGCCGCGCAGACGCGGTGACCCGAACGAGAACGAGGCCATCACCGGCAGCGACAAATACTCGTTGCGCCGGTTTTCATAATAGCCCTCAAAGTAGTGGGTGCGATGCTGGCTGTAATTCTTCTGCACATACGCTATCTCGGCGCGTGCTCCCAGCCACTCAGTAAAATCATACTGCACGGGCACCGCCATCGTGAAGCCGCCCCTATCTTCGTAGCGCAAATCGTAGGCATAATTGGTCTTGGTGTCAAGGCTATTGTTGACATAGCCTGCCGTAGCGCCGATGCGCCATTGCGCCGACGCCGTCACCGCCGTCACCACAATCGCCAACATCGTTAGCGCCACCTTACGGTTGATTGGTCTCATAAAAAATCTGTTGGTTTACAATATGTATATTTAATAATCGCCTCTTCTCCGCTGCCGGCTACGCACGCTTGCATGGCCGACTCTAATTGCAAAGATAAACACATTTTTTCAAACTCACACCATCATGCCCAATTTTTATATGTCAACTAATCGTTTCAACTGATTACCAGGCCCTCCGCCCCTCTCCTCAAAGTCCATCTCACGCTATTTCACACCTCTCTGAAAAAGATTTTTTGAAAAAAATGACCGAAAAATTTGTCAATTCAAAAAAAGTGCGTAACTTTGCATCGCTTTAGGCGAGAGGGCGCTTAGCTCAGCTGGTTCAGAGCGTCTGCCTTACAAGCAGAGGGTCGGGG
>JAEDNZ010000234.1 GCA_016302215.1 Muribaculaceae bacterium | reverse complement strand
ATATCCACGCGCAAGCCGGCATCCTTGGCGCTCTTGGCCGTAGGCGAGCCAAACACCGCTATCTTGATGTCGCCCTGCTTGAAGTCAGGGAAGTTTTTGATGAGCGACTCTATGCCCTGTGGGCTGAAGAACACCAGCATATCATAATCAAAAGCCTCGTCGGGTCCGAAATCGTTGCTCACCGTGCGATACATCACGGCGCGGGTGTATGGTATGTTATTATCCACCAGTATTGCTGCATCATCGCCATTGTTGACATCTGACACGGCAAACAAAAATTTCTCTGTCTTATGCTTGAGGATGTATGGCAGCACATCGGCGAGCTTGCCGGTCTTGCCGGCAAAAATCTTCCGCTTGCGATATATGATATATTTCTGCAAATAATTGGCTATTGACTCGGTGGTGCAGAAATACTTCATTGTGTCAGGTATAGTAATGCGCATCTCCTGACATAGACGGAAGAAATGGTCTATGGCGGTCTTGGCGGTAAATATCACGGCTGTGTGCTCGGCAATAGACACCTTCTGCTGCCGAAACTCCTTTGCCGTCAAGCCTTCAACCTTGATAAAAGGGCGAAATATGATTTCCACGTTATGCTTCGCGGCAATTTCGTAATAGGGCGATTTGCCGGACGCTGGTTTAGGTTGCGAAACTAAAACTTTTTTAACGTTCACGCTGAATTTTGTTACGAGTTATTGATTATGAGGAAATACCGACCAATATCTTCGCCAAAAAGTACACAACAATGGGCGGTATGATTTCTAAGGTGCAAAGGTACAAAATAAAAAAGAGCAACGACTCAAATTTGTCATAAAAAATTCTAAAACCCTTGATTATAAATGCCACACGACCTGCCACATACGCCACCACAGCTATGGCAAAAGCCTGATGCATCAGCGTCGGATATATCAGCGCCACAAGCGTCGGCAGCAACAAGAGCACACCGGTGAGACAAATCGTAGCGTTGAAACCCCGCAGCCACTGCCCCGTGATGTGACGCGTGGCAAAGGTATAGCCCACAGTGGCATACGCTGCCCATTGAAAAGCAAGATACGCCGCCGACAAGCACATAAGCCGCAGCGGCTGCACTATGCTATAGCTGCCCGACGTAGCCCCAAGGCCGCTGAAATGACCATAGAGCAACACACCCATACACACCACAAACTGCGCCGCCATTATCACATCTACATGAGTGCGCCCGGTGGTGCTGTCATCAAAGATATTGGCACGCTGACGTATCGTCATAACATCACCCCACAAGCGGGTCACCGTCTGCCGCAGGCTCCGCGCACCAAGCAGCAGAGCCACTATCATCACCACTATCACAGATGTCAGCACCGAGTCATGCGAGATATGAGGCACGCGCGCCACGCCCTCCAGACCCTCTGTCCACGGCTCCGGCCGCGCTGCTGTCGTTGCAGTGTCAGCACGCACCGCCGCCACGCTGTCAGACACCTCCAGGCGCGCCACCACACCCGTGTCAAGACTCGCCGCGAAGACGTGCGCCAACGTGTCGCCCGCCAGCGGATGATTGCAATATTCCGTACTATCGAGCGGCATCATCGTATGGCGACACAAGGGTAGCAGGACACGGCGAGGCAAGCGCCGCCGCTATCGCTGCTTCTACGCTATCTACTACGGTATAGAGGGGCGTCGTACTCCGCTGTATGAAGCCCTCGGTATGGCACCGCTCTATCATCGACAATAGTGGGTCATAAAACCCACGGTAATTAAGCACCACCACATTGCCCTGATACAGCGCCAGCTTGCGCCATGTGATTATCTCAAGCAGCTCCTCAAGAGTGCCCACGCCGCCAGGAAGCGCTATCGCTCCCGTAGTGAGCTGCGCTATACGCGCCTTACGCTCATGCATACTGCCCACCACCTCCAGACGCGTCAGCCCTCGGTGCTGCCAGCCATTGTCATACATAAACTGCGGTATCACTCCCACAGCCACGCCGCCGGCCGCCAAAGCGCCATCATTGACAGCGCCCATCAGACCCATCGCGCCGCCGCCATTGACCACGGCAGCTCCGTGCCGAGCCAACTCGGCTCCCACCATGCGAGCCATCTCAAAATACGACTCATCAATATGCGGCGAGGCGGCACAATACACCGCCACAGCCCTTGCGTCAGCACCCTCAGAGGCTTGAGTAATCATATCCTAATAACATTATAATTCGCAGTGCAAAGTTACAACTATTCTCTCAATAATCCACCACCCCAACCCCTTTTTTGCACCTCCTCATCGCCCGCGGCTAACTTCAGGCTGAAAGCCGCC
>JAEDNZ010000233.1 GCA_016302215.1 Muribaculaceae bacterium | reverse complement strand
GATGGCTTTATGGATATGCCTAAGCTGCGCCAATACAATATCATGCACCGATGGGCCTACGTCTCACAGTCGGTGATATCGCAGCTGTCGTTGCGGCTGCTCAAGGATAATCGCGAGGGTGGCATGGCCGAGCACCACGCATCTACCGATGTAGGCGCCACACCGATGCCCCTATATGCTATCAATGTGGCCACTAACCGATATGAGGCGCAGTGGAAGAACGCTTACCTCTTTCAAGACAGCCGCAACAGCAGCATAGCGCTGATGCTGCATGGCTCATGGCATGACGCCGACCACACTTTCGGACACACGCTTTATGACGTGACGCAGAAGAATGGCTACGCACAGCTGATGTTTGAGAGCGACATCACCCCGAGCCATAGCCTCGCCGTGGGCGCCTCGGTCAACCATGACTACTATGGCGAGCAGCTCAGCGACAATCTCCAAGCTGATGCGCTCCCCTCGGAGACCACGGTCGGAGCCTATGCCCAATACACATACAAATATGGCAGCAAGCTAACCGTGATGCCCGGCCTGAGGGTGGACCACTCAAACCACTATGGCACGTTTGTGACGCCGCGTCTGCACCTGCGTTATGCACCGGCCAAGGTGGTGACGCTGAGAGCCTCGGCCGGTAAGGGCTATCGCTCGCCTCACGCCATTGCCGAGAATGTGACGATGCTTGCAAGCGGCAGGGCGGTGTCAGTCGCTGACGACCTGCAGCGCGAGGAAGCCTGGAACTACGGCGTCTCGGCTTCATTAAATATCCCCATCGCCAATAGCAACATAGAGATTAACGCCGAATATTACTACACCCATTTCCTGCACCGCATGATTGTCAACATTGATGGTGCCAAAGGCCCTCACACACTGTCGTTTGAAAACCTCGCCGGGAAGAGCTATAGCCACACCCTGCAAGTCGATGCCACCTGCGAGGTGTTTGACGGCTTCACGGCGACGGCGGCCTTCAGATATAACGACGCTCGCGCCACCTACGATGGGGCGCTGAGCCGTCAGCCCCTCACCTCGCGCTATAAAGGCCTCCTGACGTTGTCGTATAAGACGCCGCTCAAGCTATGGCATTTTGATGTCACGGGCCACCTGGTAGGCTCAGGATTATTGTATGACCGCGTCACGGCTTACCCCACATATTTCCAGCTGCAGGCGCAGGTGACGCGCGAGTTCAGACACTTCGCCATATATGCCGGCGGCGAAAACCTCACCGCATACAAGATGAAAACGCCCGTGATATCGGCATCTGACCCATGGTCGCCGTCGTTTGATGCCACGCAGGTGTGGGGTCCCACCGAGGGCGCTATGGCTTATGTGGGCGTAAGAATAAAATGTGAAAAGTTGTAACCTATATAGCTAACAATACTGATATGAAACGACTGATTATCGCATCATTACTAACTGTGGCAGCAATCGCTCCGGCAGCTGCCAAAGACAGCAAATGCACTACTGACACCCTCGTGGTGGTCACTACTCCCGCTATGCACTGCAGCAATTGCGAAAACCGCATCAAGGAGAACATACGCTTTGTCAAAGGCACCAAGCGCATCGAGGCCTCTGCCCAATGCAACCAAGTGACTATCATCTACGACAACCGCAAGGCATCTTACGACGACTACAAAGCCGCTTTCGCCAAAATTGGCTACTCCATTGAGACCGGCAAAGGCCACGACGACGCTGCTGACCGTCAGTAACCACCGCCTGTCGCTATATATTCAGCCCCATAGAGTAGGCTTCGGCCAATTTGGCGTTGCCCGTGATGTCGCGCGCGGCGCTGACACCGCCGCAGAACAAGGTGCCGGCGAGGCGGCTCTCCGGGAAACAGTCTATCCAGCCCATCAGCCCCGTCTCCGCGCGCTGAGGCGTGGAGGGGGCGTCTTCGGCTGCCGTGGTCAGCAGATACACATCTCTGAAGCGATAGTCGAGGCAGTACATAGCATTCATGCGGTCGATGAGAGTCTTCATCTGCCCGCTCATTTCATAATAATATATCGGCGTGGCCCATACCACCACGTCTGACTCCAACACCTTTTCCATTATAGCGTTGGCATCATCGGGTATGCTGCAATGCCCGATATTTTGGCATATAAGACACCCACGGCAAAACTTTATATCCTTGCCGGCAAGGGTGATTTTTGTCACATTGTGGCCGGCATCCATCGCGCCTGCTGCAAATTTATCAGATAGTATATCGCTATTGGAACCGGGTCTGAGGCTGGTCGAAATGACCACAACATTCTTTTTGAGCATTGTCATAAGGTCTAAGAATCTGTTTGGTA
>JAEDNZ010000051.1 GCA_016302215.1 Muribaculaceae bacterium | reverse complement strand
GGGGTAGAAGGCGACGGAGGCCGCGCCTGTTGATGGCGCAGCCTCCGGGTTTCGAAAATGAAATGCTTTTGATGCTTATTTGCCGGCTTTGCGGTCTCCTATCCGGCGATGTTGTTTGACGAGTTGCTGGGTGAACTTTCGTTCGGCGTTTTTAAGCTTTAACAGTTGTTTAGGGGTCAGTATAGATTTAAGTTTGTCGAAGTATTTGAGCTCAATCTCGCCTTCTTTGGCCTTTAGCTCGTAGAGGGCCCGCGCGGCGCTCTCTATCTCGGTGTCGGAGGCGTTTTCGTCGGCTTGGACTTTACGCACGAGGGCGCGCGTCTCATCGCCGATGGCGGTGATTGCCTCGTCCATTTCTTCGTAGATAGGGAAGAAGTCTTTTTGCTGGTCTTTAGAGAGGGCGAGCTCTTTGGCGAGGTAGTCGTTTCGGTAAGAGCGCACCTCAGAGAGCCAACGCTGCTTGTCGTCGTCAGAGAGTGCTTGGGAGCGCGAGGCGGCCCATAAAGCCTGGGTGGCAACTGCCAGCAGAGCTATTATCAGTAGTCGTTTAGACATAATGGCAGTGTGGGTTATTGTTTGGGCGATATTTCAGACATCGAGGTATTCTCGATGGAGTCGATGTAAGCGAGCGAGTCGCATAGGGTCTCGGCATCGATGCCGCTTGCCATCAACTCATCGTAAAGGTCTTGGTCATCGAGGTCGCTAATGACGTAGTCGTTGACAAAAGTGTCGTTGCTGAAAGCCTCGGCGATGATGGGGTTGTCGTCAATGGGAGTCAGTGATGATTGGTCTGACATCAGAGAGAACATCTTGAGCATGCACCACACGCCGGCGAACATCGCGGCCATATATGCGTAAGGGCGTATTCGCTGCCAGAGAGTGCGTGGCGTGGTGAGCGCGGCAGCGGCAGCGGCGTCGAGGTCGAGCTCGGGTCGTTGCGGCAGTCGTGCGAGCATATCATCGGCGAAGGTGTCGAAGTAACCTTCGGGCACCGTCATGCCGTCGCGCCGATTAATGCGGCTCAGTATGGGAGATGAGGCATCTTTTTTCATCGTAAAATAAATGCTTTTGTCAATAAGACTAAAATGACGGTGTAAAGTTTAATCGTGAGAAGAAAAATATTGCTCAATTTTTTTTACGGCGAGGTGGTATGAAGCTTTGAGTGCGCCTACCGATGTGCCGAGTATTTGCGACATATCCTCGTATTTTGTCTCGTCGTAGTATCTCATATTGAAAACGATGCGTTGCTTTTCGGGGAGTGAGGCAATTGCCTGACGCAGCTTCAGGGCGAGGGTGTCGCCATCGATGTCGGTATCGGCGGCTATGGTGTTGATGATGGCTGCTTCTTGGTCGTCGAGCGAGAGACCTTGTCGCTTGCGCTCCTTGGCGAGGAAAGATAGCGCCTCGTTGATGGCAATTTTGTACAGCCATGTGGATAGGCGGGCCTCACCGCGGAAGTTTTCGAGCGAGGACCAAGCTTTGAGGAATGTGTTTTGGAGCAGGTCGTTAGTGTCTTCGTGGCTTTGCACGAGGCGACGTATCTGGCGGTAGAGCGGCTCGGTGTATATGCGTATTACCTCGCCGAAGGCCTCGCGTGCTTTGCCGGGCGTGCGTAGGCGCTCGATTAGCTCGATGTTGTCTGTAGGTGTCTCTGCCACTTTTGATATGTATTGCCTTGGCGAGCGCGCAGCTCGCTGATTGATTTGCTTACAAATTTAGCAATAATATTGGTTATAGTAAAGAGTTTGCGGCAGTGTTTAATGATATTTTTGATATTTTGACTAACTTTGCCCCCGAAATGAGAAAGATAAAGATATTGATAGTGGCGGTGGCGGCTGTGGCAGTGGCGCCGTATGCATCCGCCGATGACATAGCCGAGCCGACCGACAGCGCCGGGCATGTGCCACACCGCCTGCGCGAGATAGAGGTGTTAGGCGTCAAGCAGTCGCCGGACGCCACTTTGGCGTCATCAGTAGAGATTAACCGTCGCCAGGTGGAGCGCCTGGGCGCTGTGGCAATGAAAGATGTGTCGGCTGTGGTGCCCAATTATTATATGCCGGATTATGGCACACGCATGACCTCGTCAATCTATGTGCGCGGGCTTGGCACTCGCATAGACCAGCCGGTGGTGGGGTTGACGGTAGATGGCGTGACCTTTCTGAATAAGGACAACTATGACTTTGACATACCAGACATAGAGAGGGTAGAGGTGCTGCGTGGTGCTCAGTCAGTGCTCGGGGGACGCAATACTATGGGCGGCCAGATAAATGTGTACACCATCTCGCCGTGGCGCTATCGCGGCGTAAGAGCGATGGCCGAGTATGGGCGCGCCAATGCGGTGAAGGCTGCCGTGTCGTGGTATGGGCGGCTGTCATCGACGGTGGCCACGAGCGTGGGCGCGTACTTCACGATGACCGACGGCTATTGGCGCAATGATTACAACAACGCCCGTGTGGGCACCGAGCGTCAAGGGTCGGCGCGGTGGAAGCTGTCATGGCGGCCTGTGGAGCGCCTGTCGGTGACCAATACGGCGTCATTATCGCTGTCGCGGCAGAGTGGATACCCCTACGAGTCAGTGTCAACGCATCAGTTGTCATACAATGACACTTGCTATTATCGACGCAGCGCCTTTGCCGACGGGCTCACCATAGCGTATTCGGGCAATAGAATAACCGCCAACCTTATCACCTCGGTGCAGTATCTTGACGACGATATGACGCTTGACCAGGACTTCACGCCGGAGGATTATTTCACGCTGACGCAGAAGCGTCGCGAATGGGCGGTGACGCAAGACGTGTTCTGCAAGGCTTCGCGCGGCGCATACAAGTGGCTTGGCGGCGTCTTTGCCTCGTATCGCACTACAGATATGACGGCGCCGGTGACGTTTTATGACGCGGGCATCAGCAGCCTTATCGAGGAGCATCGCAATGCTATCAACCCCGAGTATCCCATCACGTGGAGCGAGCGGTCGTTTGTGTTAGGCAGCGACTTTGACAGCCGGGACTGCGGCGTGGCAATCTACCATGAGAGCACCTACACGGTGGGCGACTTCACCTTGCAGGGCGGCTTGCGATGGGATATAGAGCACACCGCGCTTGACTATCGCAGCTATTGCGACACGGCGTATGACACATGGCATGCCCCTGCGGGCGGCGAGCGCGTGTTGTATGCTCACACGCCGGTGGTCATTGACGACAGCGGCAGCCTTGACCGCACATTCAATCAGCTGCTGCCCAAGGTTGCGGTGTCTTATGCGCCCAAGGCGGCAGCCGAGCGCGGCTGGCACGTGACGGCAGTGGCGTCATTCTCAAAAGGCTTTAAGGCCGGCGGCTACAACACACAGATGTTCAGCGATGTGCTGCAGCAGCGCATCATGGGCATCATGGGGCTCTCAGCGGCCTATGATGTAGATAAAGTGATAAGCTACAAGCCCGAGAAGAGCTGGAACTATGAGCTGTCGCTGCGTCTGAAGGACCGTAGTCTCGGCGCTGCCGGCACCATCTCAGCCGAGCTCACCGGATTTTTTATCGACTGCACCGACCAGCAGCTCACGGTGTTTCCCGAGGGTACCACCACGGGGCGCGTGATGACCAATGCGGGGCGCACATACAGCCGCGGCGCCGAGCTGACATTGAGCTACCGCAGTGCCGACAGCCGTCTGCGCACAGAGCTGAGCTACGGCTATACATGCGCCACCTTCAAGGAGTATGACAATGGGCGCAGCGACTTTTCGGGCTATCGAGTGCCCTACGCTCCGGCTCACACGCTCTTTGTGTCGGCTGACTATTCGCTGCCCGTAGGGTCGGTGTCAGGCCGGCCTCTGACGCTCGGCTTCGGCGCCAACGTGCGTGGGGTGGGCAATATCTATTGGGACGAGGCCAACACGCTCAGCCAGCCCTTCTATGCGCTGCTCGGCGCTGACGTGAGGTTGCAGACGTCGCGGTGGAGCGCCACGGTGTGGGCTCGCAACATCAGCGCCACGCGCTACGATACCTTCTACTTTGTGTCGATGGGCAATGCTTTTGTGCAGCGCGGCAAGCCGTTTGCCGCCGGTGTCACATTACGACTGAGCCTGTGACGCCGACTTTGGCGGTGGAAAAGAAAGGCTGCGCCGGCGTGTGATAGCGGCGCAGCCTTATGGTGTAGGGTGGGGAGCTGATGATTATTGGCGCGTGAATTCGAGCACTGACATATCATTGTCGTCCATGCCGATGATGGTGAGCTTCTTGCCGTTTGACGTCATGCTGTAGGTCAGGACATCGGGAGTGCTGTCGTCATCATAATATAACGTCAGCTTTGTAGAGGTCGCTACGTATTCAAATCGCCAGACATCTTCATCTTCAAAATAGTCATATCCGGTGCCGTCGCTTTTGAATATGATGTAATAGGGGGCGTCAAACAGGTCGCCATAGGCATCGTGGGTACATTTCCATTTGCCTACGATTGATTGTGAGTCTGAAGGAGTGTCGTCATCGTCATCATCGCCGCAAGCAGTAAAGCCCAGAGCGAATGTCAGGGCGAGCATCAGGAATGCTAAGTACTTGATTTGTTTCATGTCTTTAGTTATTTTGTAGTGTTTGATTGGATTTACACGCAAAGGTAAGCATAATAAGCGGTATTACCCTCCCCAATTGTTAACAAATGCAAATGTAATTAGATTGATGCCATTTATCACATTTTTTGGCTCTAAAAGTGGTAACTTTGCCCCGGTTAATAAAAGCACTCTTGAATATGAATAATCAGATAGTAATTCTTGACGGGTATGTGGCCAACTCGGGCGATTTGTCGTGGGATGGGCTGAGCCGATATGGCGAACTTGTGGTGTATGAGCGCACATCGCCGGAGCAGATTGTGGAGCGCTGCTCTCGGGCATGGGCGGTGCTTACCAATAAGGTGGCGCTGACGGCTGAGGTGATAAGCGCTGTATGCGCTGTCAACCCCGACTTGCGATACATAGGCGAGATAGCCACCGGATACAATAATATTGATGTGGCGGAGGCGCACCGCCGGGGCATCACGGTGTGCAATGTGCCGGCTTACAGCACTATGTCAGTGGCGCAGACGGTGTTTGCGCTGTTGCTTGCCATCACCAACAGGGTTGAGACCTATTCGGCGAGCGTGGCGGCCGGCGAGTGGTCATCGTGTGCCGACTTCAGCTATCGCCTCACGGCGCTGTCTGAGCTTGACGGGCAGGTGATGGGCGTGTATGGCTTGGGAAACATAGGCAGCCGTGTGGCTACGATAGCTCATGCGCTGGGCATGAAGGTGATAAGCCCCACTTCCAAGACTGAAGCCGAGTTGCCGCCATACGTGACAAAGGTGAGCCTTGACGAGATGTTTGCCGGCGCCGATGTGGTGTCGCTCAACGCGCCTCTGACGGCCGCTAACACGGGGATAATCAATGCCCGCACCTTGGCACTGATGAAGCCCACTGCAATACTTATCAATACCGCACGTGGAGGCTTGGTCAATGAGGCTGACCTTGCCGCTGCCTTGCGCGACAATCGCATCGCCGCCGCCGGATTAGATGTGCTCGCCACTGAGCCTCCGGCCGCTGACTGCCCGCTGATAGGCTTGCCCAACTGCTTTGTGACGCCGCATGTGGCATGGCAATCGACACAGGCGCGCCGCCGCCTCATCGATGTGTGCATCGCCAACGTGGCGGCCTATGTGGCCGGTCGGCCACAGAATGTGGTAGGGTGCTGACGGCCTCTGCCGAGGCATTATCTGTCGCGGCGCAGGTGGAGATAGCTCTGAAGCATACCCACAAAGACAGCGCCGCCGATGATGTTGCCTATCGTGGCGGGCACCAGGTTGCGCCATAGCATGTCGGAGACGCTGACCGCGGCGCCTTCCATCATGCCGCAGGGTATGAAGAACATATTGGCCACGCAGTGCTCATAGCCCAGCATCACAAACGCTGCAACGGGCAGAAAGCAGCCCAGGACCTTGCCGGTGAGTCGGTCGCTTGACATGGCGAGCCACACGGCCAGGCATACACACCAATTGGCTCCGATGGCTCTGACGAGGATTACGCCCCACGGCGCGGAGCATTTGGCTTGTGCTATCGAGATAATGGCTGAGTGATATGGCTCGGCAGCTGTGATGCCGGCGGTGTGAGCCAAGAGCCACGCCACGATGAGCGCTCCGCCGAAGTTGCCGAGCCATACTATGCTCCAATTGGCGCTGATATCGCGCAGGCCGGCTTTGCGACGCCACGCGCCGGCTATCAGCACGGCATTGTTGCCGGTGAAGAGCTCGGCGCCGAGCACTACCACGAGCACCAGGCCTATGGGGAAGGTGAGGCCGCTGAGCACCTTCTGCAGCGCCGGGTTGCCCGCCGATGCTTCGGTGAAGCCGTAGCCTATCACCGTGGAGAGCAGCCCGCCCAGGGCTATGTATGCTCCGGCGGCGATGGCGGCAGCTATTTGCCGCTTAGGACTTTGGTGCTGTAATGCTAACTTTTTCTCGGCCGCGATAGCGGCGGCTTCGGTCGTTTCTTGCGGTGTCTTCATTGTGGCAGTGTCATTGGTATGTGCAAAGATAGCGCTTTTATTTCATTTCTTCAATAGCCAACGTCCGGAGAGCATACGCCATAGGAATATAGCGCCTCTTAATGTAAGCTCGATGGCCATCGCTATCCATACGCCGCGCAGCCCCACTCTCGGCGCTAAGATAGCAGCGACGGGTATGCGCACACACCAGATGCTGCCGAAGTTCATGATAGCCGGCACGAGGGTGTCGCCCACGCCTACAAAGGCGCCGTATGCCACTATCGAGGCGGCATACATAGGCTCTACGAAGGCTTCGATGCGCAGCACCTCGGTGCCGAGGGCAATGATAGGCTCCACACCTGTCATCATCGACATCATCATAGGCGCGCAGAGCCATAGCGCTACGCCCATAACGGTCATTACCGTCACGCCCAGCCCCACGGAGATATAGCAAAAGCGCTTGACCAAATCTTGACGCGCTGCGCCGAAGCTCTGCCCGGTGAGGGTGGTCGCGGCATCGCCGATGCCAAATCCCGGCATATAGCAGAGGCTCTCGGCGGTGACGGCAAAGGCGTTGGCGGCGATGGCTATCACGCCCAGCGGCGCCACGATGATGGTGACCATAATCTGCGCGCCGCAAAAGATGGCGTGCTCCAGTGTCATGGGCACGGAGATTTTGACGGCGCGGCGCAGCACGTCGCGTGTGGGGCGGAATGAGCCGCGCTGCCGGCCGTGCAGCCGTAGCTCGGGGTGCCGATACCACAGATAATAGGCCATGGCGGCTGCCACGAGGACGTTGGCGGCGGCGGTGCCTATGGCGGCACCGGTGACGCCGAGGTCAGCTCCCGGCAGTGTGATGTCAAAGCCTCCGGGCAGGCTGATGTGATGCGTAGGGAATATAAGGAAGAAGTTAAAGACAATGTCGAGCAGACACATCAGCACGTTGAGGATGCTTGGTATCTTCATCTCGCCGGCGCAGCGCAGCATGCCGGCCGCCAGATAGTTGACCGTCACCAGCGGCAGCGCGGCGATGAAGATGGCAAAATAGATTGAGGCGTCGCTACAGATGGCGGTGTCGGCGCCCAACCAGAGGGGCAGCGGCTGCGCTATGATGAGTCCGGCGGCTGTGATGAAGAGGCTGAAGATTAGGCATGCGGTGATGCCCTGGCGCAGCACATTGCGCGCCCCGGCGGCGTCTTTAGCTCCCAGCCGGTGTGCCACCTGCACGCTGAAGCCGGTGGTTACCGCCGAGCAGATGCCGGTAAAGAGCCATAGCGAGCTGTTCATCAGCCCCACTGACGCTGATGGCGCGGCGCCGAGCTGCCCCACCATTGATGCATCGATATACATCATGATGATATTTGACAGCTGGGTCAAGATGGCGGGCAATGCCAGCTTGACAGTTAGCGCCACCTGCTGAGCAAAGGTCATGGCGACGCCATCGCGTATCATTTTGATGTCAGTTCTCAGGGCTTGCCGTGATGTTGGGGTCGATAGATTCTGTTTGAGCGTCGGCGGGCTTGATGGCATCGTGGTCAAGCGGCATGGGGGTGTCATCGTCAGGCGCGGGAGCCTCTTCGCCTTGCACCTGCGTTGGCGTGTGTGTCTCGGAGGACTCTGAGGGCTCGGAGGTAGGCTGGGCTATAGAGTCAGCGGCGCTGACATTGGTGCTGTCGGTCATCGCTGAATCATTAAGGGCGGCGAGTGGTTGCGGCTTGGGCGTGGGCGCGCGCCCAGACGATACCATAAGGTCTTCCATGGCCTGAGGTATCACGAAGATGTCATCTTTGTCAGCGGGGCGCATATCCTCAAACCATTGAAACTTTGAGAGCCTGAACAGGCTCTTCTTGGCCATAAATAGTGGTGTGACGGTGCCGGTGGTCTCGGGCCACATCTTGATGCGCTCGGTGCTGTTGTCTTTGAAATCGGCGGCGAGGAAGCTGCTCTGTGTGTTGACCACCTTGTTGATGGTGGAGTCGTTTTCTTCGGGATACATTATAATCTCCACATTGCCGTCGATGTCGAGGTGTCGCAGCTCGCCGTTGTCGAGGTAAGCAGTCATTGATTTGCCGCTGAGCTGGTTGTAGTGTATATCCTCAATATGCTTAGCGGCGAAGCCGAAGTCAGGTAGCACGGCGCGGTCAATTGTGGAGTCGTTGACGTGGAGCACTATCACGTTGCCGAAAATCTGCTGCTCGTTGCTCCATATCACGGGGTTGATATACATGTGTATCAGCGAGTCGCGCTCGGTGAAGCGCAGCGAGTCGCATATGCCTTGGGCATCGCTGCGGAAGAAGCGCACGCGCGGATACATCACGGCGATATGAGTGGAATCGACGCGCGTATAAGCCTCGGTTCCCGCCACGGTGTCAGCGGCTACCTCCACGCTGTCAATGCGCAGAAACGACTCTATGTATCGGCCGTGGGCATAGATGGTGTCGCCTTTAGAAAACTCCATCAGGCGGGCGCGTCCGGTGACAAACGAGCTGTCGCGCTTCTCGTCATAGAAGCCGTATTCGCCGGTGATGATGGCGCTGTGCACCGAGTCGGTGAGTATCATATTGCCGAATGCCTCGCCATAGCCGGCGTTGCGGTCATAGAAGATTGTGTCGGCTTGGAGTGTCTGGCCATCTTTCATGACCACGAGCGAGCGGTCATATAAGTTGGTCAGGTGGGTGTCAGTGTTATATACACCTTCGCGGGTGTATATAACACCACGCTCATTGATGACCTCGCTGGGCGAGTATAGCTCGGCGATGTGAGAGTCGGTGTTGTAGTATAGCGTGTCGGTGTAGATGTCGAGCGTGTCTTTTTCGTCGCGCGAGTTGAGGTGCACGTGGCTGTAGAAGTTGGCTTCTTTGGTCGATGGCACATATTCGCCTTCGATAGAAGTGAGGCGGTTTTTCTTGTCGTAGAGCACTCCTCCGGTGTTGTAATATCCGAGGTCGGTGGCGAGGTCGTAGGTGAAGACATCGGTCTCGAGCTTGACATCGCGGTTGATGAGCTTGACTTTCTTGCCGAAGTTGGCATATAGGTAAGCTATCTCCTGCGGCCCGCTGTAGTTCAGCTCATCGGCAAAGACAAAGAGTGTGTCGCCCTGCTCCATTTTGACATTTCCGAAGGCATCGAGCGACTCGGTGTCGGGGTAATAGTGTGCGCTGTCGCAGTACATGTTCATGGCACCTTTGGTGAAATGGACATTGCCCTCGAGCACCATAAACGAGTCGGCGGTGACTTTGTGGAGCACATCGGCGTGCTCGAGAAACACGCGCTTGCCCACATTGCGATTAGCCGTAGGTATCTGAGGCTTTAGCGGCGTGTGTTTGCGCGCAGGTCCGGCTGCCGCTATTGCCGACATCAACAGCAATGGCGCCACCACCAATATCAGTAAACCAAAACCGGCACGTCGCATCGCGGTGTATTAGTCTTGCTCGTAAATGTCATCGTGGCTGCCGGTTGGTGTTTCCGCCTTGTCAGCCTCTTTAGCGGCGGGGCCGGCCTCCTTGGCCTTAATCCAGCCTTTGTACTCAAAGTCGCAGCCTCGCCAGCCGTCTTCGATGCGCACGTATGTCTCGTCAATCTTCTTCAGCAGCCACTCGTCCACGATTTTTTGCTGCTGATAGGATTCATACATATTTTTTATTTTCTGATAGTCATCGGCGAGGTTGGCTTTGTGGGCCTCGATGCGTCGGGTGAGCTTGACGATGGCCACTATCTCACGGTCTCTTTTTGGGTCGCGCATGATGAAAGGCTCTGACATCTCGCCCGGCTGGAGCTTGGCCACCGCTTTGGCTACTTCTTGCGGCAGCTGCGACATCTCAAATTGAGTGGTGCCGGTGGCGCTGTTGACCATCACGCCGTTGGAGTATCGGGTATCTTTGTCTTGCGAGATATATCGGGCTGCGTCTTCAAAGGTCATGCCTTTCTTGCCGGCAATGATGTCAGAGCGCACCGAGTCGAGTCGCGCGATAGCGTCGATGAGGTCTTTCTCGGCCACTTTCGGGCGCAGCAAGATGTGGCGGGTGTTGATGCGGTCGCCGCGTTTCTCAATGAGCTGTATGATGTGGAAGCCGTATTCGGTCTCCACGATTTTTGATACCTTCTTGGTGTCGTTGAGGTTAAAGGCCACGGCGGCATATTCGGGCACTAACTGACCACGCCCCATGAAGCCTATCTCGCCGCCACGCACGGCCTCCGGGGCTTCGGAGTAAAGGATTGCGAGGGTTGAGAAGTCGCTCTCGCCGCGGTTGACGCGGTCGGCATAGTCGCGCAGGCGAGCCTTGACGTCTTCAATCTCTTGGCGCGGTATTGCGGGGTTGAGAGTGATGATTTGGGCCTCTACTTGCAGCGGCACGTATGGTATGCTGTCGGCGGGCAGGGCCTCGTAGTAACGGCGCACATCGCCGGGGGTGACTTTGAGGTTCTTGGTCAGCGATTGCTTGACTTGACCTACTCGGTAGCGGTTGCGCATATTGGTGGCGTAGTACTCTCTGATTTCGGGGAATGGCTTGCGGAAGTATTGCTCCACCTTCTCGCGCGAGCCGAGGTTTGTGATGAGATAGTTCATCTGCGCATCTACTTGCTGCTGCACCATAGACTCAGACACCTCTACGGTGTCGAGGTCGGCTTGGTGGAGGAATAGACGCTCTATTGCTATCTGCTCGGGGAGGTAGCAATAAGGGTCGCCCTTGATGGGAATGCGGTCTTGCTGTGCATCTTGATAAGCCTGCTCGATTTCGGATTTGTAGATAGGCTCATCGCCGATGACCCAGGCTACTTCTTCGATGATGTTGTCATTGGAGGTAGCGGCCGCTGTTAATGTGATGGCGGCGATAGCGCCGGCTACTATATGATAACCTTTGATTTTCATGCTTGGCGTTGTTGGTGATGTGTGTTGGTATTGTATGTTGTAGCTTTTAGTTCTTCGATGCGTTCTTTGAGCTCGTTGATGCGCTCGTCTTTTTCCGAGATTAGCTGCATCAGAAGCTTTACGCGCTCAGAGAGCACGGCATCGCTCACCATTGGAGCGGTGTCGTTGTCGCCGGCGATGGTGGGTGCGGCCTTTGGCGTATCGGTGGCTCTGAAGAAGAAGTCAATATCTACTGCTAACTCCGCGGCAATGCGCTCTAAGTCGCCGGCTTGGATTTTGTTCTCCCTGATGCAGCGATGCAGGTTTTGCTCAGTCATACCCACGGCGATAGCCAAACCGCGCAGTCCGCCCTTGCGTCGTTCGCATAAGCTCTTGATGCGTTGTAGCTCCATATCTATGTCTCCTAATCTTTGTGGTGGGTACTATACCGTGTGTAACAACGGGTGTGTAGGCTAAAATATATTTTCGTGACGAAAACATTTATTAGCTTTGCGCCTTAAAGTTACAAAAAAGAAATCAAAACTTCAAGCGTTGGTTTTGAAAAGGCTGTAAAAGGCA
>JAEDNZ010000232.1 GCA_016302215.1 Muribaculaceae bacterium | reverse complement strand
GCCGCCTCCAAAATCTACACCCGCGACCTCTTCCACCGCGACTAATCCCCCCACCACCCCCATCCCACCTTTCCCAATGCCATCAGCCGACAACAAGCGCATCGCCAAAAACACCCTCGTGCTCTATATGAGGATGTTAGTCACAATGGTGGTGGGTTTATTTACTTCGCGCGTGGTGCTCCAGACGCTCGGCGTAGTCGATTACGGCGTGTATAGTGTAGTAGGCGGCGTCATCAGCCTCTTCACCTTCATCAATGGCGGCATGGTATCCTCGACGCAGAGATACCTCAATTTTGATTTAGGCACCGGCAATATCGAGAGGCTGAAACGCGTCTTTCGCACATCGATGCAGATACACTGTCTGATAGCCTTGTGCATAGTAATCTTGGGCGAAACGGTGGGTCTATGGTTCGTTATGGAGCAGTTGGTGATACCGCCCGAGCGTATGTCTGCAGCGATATGGGTATATCAAATTTCTATCATCTCCTGCGCCGTAGGCATTATATCAGTACCTTACAATGCCGACATCGTGGCACACGAGCGAATGTCGGCTTTCGCCTATATGGCAATATTAGATGTGGTGCTCAAGCTCGCCATAGTATATGCGTTAGTGATAGCGCCTTTCGACAAGCTTATATTCTACTCCACCTTGGGGCTGCTCGTGCAACTGCTTATGAGATACATATATGTGCGCTACTGCCACAAGCACTTTGAGGAGCCCAATTTCTCGCTTAAGGTTGACAAAGGCTTATTGAAAGAGATGTTCAGCTTTGCCGGTTGGAGTTTTTGGGGCAATATGGCATCAATGCTTTATGGCCAAGGGTTGAATATGATGCTGAATATATTTTTCGGCCCGGTAGTCAATGCCGCCCGAGCTATCGCCCTGCAGGTGCAAGGCACCGTAGTAAGCTTTGTAGGCAACTTTCAGATGGCTCTCAACCCACAGATAACCAAGACCTACGCCGCCGGCGACCTTGACAATATGCACCTGCTGATGTTTCGCAGCGCTCGATTCTCGTTCTTGCTGCTTTTCATGCTTGCCTTGCCTATCTTGCTTGAAATAGACTTCATATTACTGATATGGCTGAAGACGGTGCCTGATGAGACGACAATCTTTACACGCCTGATATTATGCGTGTCGCTTATCTACACTATTGCCAACCCATGCGTCATCGCTAACCAGGCCACCGGCAAGGTGAAGATATACCAAATGGTGGTGGGCGGCACGCTGCTGACCATACTACCAATATCTTACATTGCACTAAAGCTCGGAGCGCCGGCCTATGCCGTGTTCATCGTGCACTTCTTCGTGGAGGCTACGGCGCAGTTTCTACGTATGTATATGCTGCGCAATCTCATCAATCTGCCGCTGAGGCGATACCTCACCAACATCTATCTGCCGGTGCTGGCCACGGCTGCCGTTTCGGCTATAATACCATTCGGGCTGCATAGCGTAATGGCCGAGGGCTGGCAAAGGCTTATTGTAGTAGGCTCCGTCAGCCTGATATCCGTGGCTGTCAGCGCGCTGTTTATAGGCCTCTCTGCCAACGAGCGGAGCTTCATATTAGCCAAGATTTTACATAGACGATCATGATACAATTGAAGCATCAGAGCGATTGTTGCGGCTGCGAGGCCTGCGCCATAGCATGCCCCAAAAAGTGCATCACTATGCAGCGCGATGATAAGGAAGGCTTTGCATATCCGGTCATCGACAGCAGTCTGTGCATCGACTGTCACCGCTGCGAGCAGGTGTGCCCTATGATTAATCATAACGAGAAGCTGACACCACTAAGCACATATGCCGCCACCAACCCTGACGACACTGAGCGTATGGCATCATCGTCAGGCGGCATCTTCTCTATGCTCGCCCGCAATGTTATAACATGTGGCGGCATCGTCTTCGGCGTAGCGTTCAGCGAAGACTTTCGCAGCGCCCGGCACATAGCGGTTGAGAGAGAGGCTGACCTGGTTCGTCTCAGAGGCTCGAAATATTTTCAAGCCTCCACTGCCGACTCATTTGCCGGCGTGCGCTCAGCCCTTGTGGGCGGCCGCATGGTGCTCTTCACCGGCACTCCATGTCAGGTCAAAGCGCTGCGTCTGTACCTCGGAGCGAAGCTGTGCGCCTCGCCGCTGCTGCTCCTTGTAGATATAATATGCCATGGCGTGCCATCGCCGGCGGCATGGGCAACATACCTTGACCGATGTGCCGGCAACGATGAGGTCGTTGACGTGCAATTTCGCGACAAAGCCCCT
Source organism: Muribaculaceae bacterium (assembly GCA_016302215.1). GTDB lineage: Bacteria > Bacteroidota > Bacteroidia > Bacteroidales > Muribaculaceae > CAG-873. Next base: position 83 of record JAEDNZ010000232.1, on the reverse strand, counting down.
TCCGGCTGGCACTCGTTCTGCCTTCGCGCTACCGCAAGCTCAGTAGATGGCCTCAGAACCATCTCGGCGATGCATCGAGAGGA
>JAEDNZ010000231.1 GCA_016302215.1 Muribaculaceae bacterium | reverse complement strand
CCGGCAGCCGAGATGATGACGGTGCCCGGGGCGAGCACCTGAGTGCCGTCGGCATACTTTTGTGTCATCGACAGCGAGTCCTTGCCGGTGGGTATGTTGATGCCTAAGTCGCAGGCAAAGTCAGAGCAAGCCTTGACGGCGCGATAGAGGGCAGCGTCTTCGCCCTCGTTGCGGCAGGGCCACATCCAGTTGGCCGACAGCGAGACGCCGCGTAGGCCGCCGTGGAGGTTTGCGCCGGCGATGTTGGTCAGCGCCTCGGCGATTGCCATCACCGAGCCGGCGGCGGCATCAGCTACGGCCACTTGTGGAGCATGTCCGATAGATGTGGCGATGCCTTTGCGGCCGTGGTAGTCGAGAGCCACGACGCCGCAGTCGCTCAGCGGCAATTGTATCTCGCCCTGGCACTGCTGGCGTGCGATGCGGCCGGTGACCGAGCGGTCCACCTTGTTGGTGAGCCAGTCTTTGCAGGCCACGGCTTCGAGCGAGAGCACGCCGCAGACGGCGGCCTGGATATCGGCAGCAACGGCAGCGGTGTCGAGGTCGTCGTAGTGGCGCACCACGGTGTTGTCGTGCATAACGGTCTTGGGCGAATTGCCAAACATATCAGCCATGGCGAGGTCAATTGGGCGGACGCCGTCGGCCTGCTCGAAGACGAAGCGGTCATCGCCGGTGGTCTCTCCCACTACATACATCGGGGCACGCTCGCGCTGAGCTATGCGCTCCACATAGGGAATGTCCTTGTCGGCGATGACAAATCCCATACGCTCCTGCGACTCGTTGCCCACGATTTCTTTGGCCGACAATGTGGGGTCGCCTACGGGCAGTGCCGCGATGTCAATTTTGCCGCCGGTAGCCTCCACCAGCTCAGAGAGGGCGTTGAGGTGTCCGCCGGCGCCATGGTCGTGGATAGAGACGATGGGATTGTCCTCGCTCTCGGCGAGGGCGCGAATGACGTTGGACACACGCTTCTGCATCTCGGGGTTTGCGCGCTGCACGGCGTTAAGCTCTATGGCGTTGGCATAGGAGCCGGTATCTACCGATGATACGGCGCCGCCACCCATGCCGATGCGGTAGTTGTCGCCGCCGCTGACCACCACTTTTTGTCCGGGCTTGGGAGTGCCCTTGATGGCGTCTTTCTTGGCGGCATAGCCAACACCGCCGGCCAGCATGATTACCTTGTCGTAGGCATAAACTCTGCCATTCTCGTCGTGCTCAAAGGTGAGCAGCGAGCCGCAAATCAGCGGCTGGCCAAATTTATTGCCGAAGTCAGAGGCGCCATTACTTGCCTTGATGAGAATCTCGGCGGGTGTCTGATAGAGCCAGACGCGCGGGTTGAGCATCATTTCGCAGCGGCGCTCGGCGGTGAGCCTCGGATACGAGGTCATATACACTGCCGTGCCGGCGAGTGGTAGAGAGGCCTTTCCGCCACCGAGGCGGTCGCGTATCTCGCCGCCGGTGCCCGTGGCTGCGCCGTTGAATGGCTCCACGGTGGTGGGGAAGTTATGGGTCTCGGCTTTGAGCGAGATGACGGTGTCAATGGGGCGCTCTGTGAAGAAATCAGGGCGGTCAGGGTTGACGGGGTAGAATTGGCTGATGCGCGGGCCCTTGACAAAAGCCACATTATCCTTGTAGGCCGATACGAGGCCGTTAGGGTTGGTCTGCGAAGTCTTCTTGATGAGCTTGAAGAGCGAAGAAGGCTGCTCCTCGCCGTCGATGACAAAAGAGCCGTTGAAGATTTTGTGGCGGCAGTGCTCGGAGTTGACCTGCGAGAAGCCAAACACCTCGCTATCGGTGAGTGGACGCCCGAGGCGCCGGCTCAGCTCGCGCAGATACTCCTCCTCGTCGGGGCTAAGGGCGAGGCCTTCAGATTTGTTGTATTCGGCGATATCGTCGATATACACTATAGGCGCGGGCTTGGCGGGCAAATCGAAGATTGATGCCGATAGGCCATTGTAAAGGCGCTGCAACATAGGGTCGTGGCTGTCGGCGGCATCATCATCGATACGCACGAAGGCTTCGATACGAGAAATGCCACTGAGTCCCATATTTTGAGTAATCTCAACGGCATTAGTGCTCCAGGGGGTTATCATCTCTTTGCGCGGACCTATGAAACGGCCTTTTAAGTTACGCGAAGCCAAGTGCTTGGCACCATCGAGCAGCCACGTGAGGCGCTCAATTTCCATCGTGTCGAAGACATGGTCTGTCTCAACAGCATAGAAGGCTGATTTGCCTTTTTTAAAGAATACGACCATAAGTGTGTGGGGTATGTTGATTTTTCTGCAAAGTTACTACACATTTATTAAATATGCAAGCGGCCGACGTCGGCAAATCCGCCCTTTACA
>JAEDNZ010000230.1 GCA_016302215.1 Muribaculaceae bacterium | reverse complement strand
GTAAGCGGGCAGCGAGCTGAGGTTGACGCTAAACGAGCCTGCCGAGGCTTTGTCGCCGGAGATGGCGCTGCGCGAGGCGTAGGTGTAGCGGGTGGTCATCGTGTAGTCATAACGGCCCGCGGTGGCGGCATTGTAGGTGGCGTCACCCACGGCAGCGGCCACTGACTGGGGCATCAAGCGGCTGTCGGAGGCGCTGACGAGCGAGGAGGCCGTGGTGGCCACGTTGAGATAGTCAAAGGCTCCGGTCTGGGGCGCGGTGCTGTTGTCGATGGCGACAGCGGGGATGCGGTGAGTGGTGACGACGCCGCTGACACGGTCAGTGAGCGTGATGTCATACTCTACGGCCCAGTTGGAGAGCACGCTCGAGGTCACCGGCAGGCGGCCTAACTGCGTGTTGGCGCTGACACGGTTGGCTGTGGTCAGCGGCAAGCTCTCGCGGTCGCCGCCGCGGCGCACATTCTGCACCTCCTTGCCCGTAGCAGCTACGGTCGAGGCATTGAAGGCTCCGTCAGTGACGAGCGTCGGCGTAGATACGGTGATTGAGGCTGAGGGCACCACCATGTTGGCCGTAGCCGAGGCTGAGCCCACATTGGTCTGCTCATTCCACACTGATGCTTCTGACGTCAGCTCTACACTGAAGGTGAGAGCGCGGTCGGCCGGAACCTGCACGTTGTTGAACTTAATCGCGGGCATGCGGTAATTGTTGGCGGCATCGAGGCGCGGCAGCCATATCTGGTTGTTGACCTTATTGGCGGTGTGGTTGCCCTCGATGATGTAGTCGCTATACTCGAGCGAGGCCGGTATGGTCAGTCGATAGTACTGCAAGTGGCTGAGGATATCCACAGAGGTGTCAACGCCATTCTCGTCCTTAACCTTTACGCCGAGATAGGCCTGCGGAGCTTTGCCCTCCACCTTTACATCAAAGGAGTAGAGAGTGGTGCCGGAGGCGTCTTCGGTGACCTGATTGGCGGTGAGCACCGGCGCGGCGGCGCCATAGATGGTGACGCGGTTTGACTTGGCGCTGAAGGTCTGGTCGCCTGAGTTGGCGCGCTTGACGGTAATCACATATTGGTAAGTGCCGGTGCCCAGCGTAGTGTTGTCGAGCACGTTCTGCACCAGGTTGCCAAACTGGTCGCGCGGAGTGTTGGTCGTGGTCTCGGCCACGGTGGTGCGCGACTGCTCGGTGCCATCGCTGCCGATGAGCACACGCTCTATCTTATAGTAGGTGACATTGCCGTAGCCGTCTTCTTCGGTCTGGCCGTTGAGCAGCGGCAGGTTGTAGTTATACTCTATGTGGGCATTGTCGCCGGCGCGGTCAGAGCGTTGTATCCAGATGTTGGGCGTGCCGGGATACTGCACAAAGCGCACCATCGAGGCTGCCGTGGGCGTGTGCTTTAAGTCGCCGTCGAGGTTATACCACAGCTCCACGCGGTTGAAGTACATACGCTTTTGCGGAGCCCGGCTGTCGGGGATAGCGTCGGTGCTTCCGCCGGTGTCAAAGCCGGCAGCAAAGTTGGCGGCGTCGATATCCTCAAAGAGGGTGTAGTACATATCCTCGGTGACGCTCGTGCCTACGGGGCGGTTGCTGTTGATAGCGCCGTGGCCGGCGTTGTCGCGGTTCCAGCGGGTGTAGTTGGTGCCGTTGTCCTCGCGGTCATAGTTGGTTGATGAACCGCCCCAGCCGCTCCATATCTTGAAGAAGCCTTCAATCCACATATCTTCGATGACATAGCATACCTGATTTGCGGTGGTGATGGTGCGGGTGTCGTTGGTATTGATGCCGTCAGTGCCGGGGCGAGTGTTGCGTCCCATCTGCTCGTCGTTGGCCGCCTTGTCATAGTAGGTGACGAGGCGCTCGTTCTTGGTAGCGCCGTTGACTACAGATGTCTGCTGACCGAACTTCTCGCTGTGCTTGGTAGAGGCGTCATACTTGAAGGTGATGGCGTTGGAGTCATACTCAAACGAGCCTTCGCTGAAGTTGAAGTAACTCGGGTGAGCCTTGAGCCAGTCAGGGGTGAAGCTGGTGTGATATACATACTCGCCATAAGCATCGACATAGGGGCGAGCATTGGCGTCATACTGTATCCATGCCTCTGACCAGCCGCCCTCGGTGCCATAGCCGGGCTGATGGGCCAGCGGCGTGGTGGCCTCAGCGCCGTAGTTGATTTTGTGGTTGCGGATGCCGCCACCCACAAAGGCGAATACCTTGAGCTGCGACACGGCGGCCTTGTCGGCGGTCATGCCGGTCATCTTCAGGTGAGTGGGAGCGCCGTCAGAGCCGACGGTGAGGGTCATGCGCTCGACGCGCGACGAGCCGGGGATGCGCCAGTCAGTGGTGGCGGGGGCATCAC
>JAEDNZ010000229.1 GCA_016302215.1 Muribaculaceae bacterium | reverse complement strand
TGAGCTTTGGCACGAACTGCAATGTGTATAATCCGCTATTTATACTGCGTCTGGCAAGGCTGATGCGCCGCTACGATATAGTGCACACCCACAATACCGCTCCGCAGCTTTTCGCCGCCATTGCCGGCGTGTTATGCTCCGTGGTACTTGTCACCACTGAGCATAACACTACAAATCGCCGTCGCGGTTGGAAGTGGTATACTCGCATCGACCGGTGGATGTACAGCCGATACCGCAAGGTGATATGCATCAGCGATAAGGCCGAAGGAAACCTGCGAGCCACTCACCCGGCGCTGCGCAATATTTGCACCATATATAATGGCGTAGATGTCGCGGCCTTTCATAATGCCAAGCCCATAGCATCGATGCAGAGCGATGGGCTTACTCACATCATCATGGTGGCAGGATTTCGATATCAGAAAGACCAAGACACACTCATCCGTGCACTCGCTCATCTCGACAATTCGCGCTACGCCCTCTGGCTCGCCGGCGATGGCGACCGCCGGGGCGAGCTGCAGGCTCTCGCCTCTGACCAGGGCGTTGCCCACCGAGTGACATTTTTAGGCGTTCGCGACGATATACCGCAGCTGCTACACACCGCCGACATCGTGGTGATGTCATCCCACTTCGAAGGACTCTCACTGTCCAGCGTCGAAGGCATGGCGGTAGGAAAGCCTTTTGTCGCCTCTGACGTAGATGGCCTCCATGAAGTGGTCGCCGGATATGGACTCCTATTCCCCCACGGCGATGACAAAGCATTAGCTGAGACCATTGAGCGTTTGGCCAACGATAGCTCGCTATATAAGGCTGTGGCTGACAAATGCCGGCAGCGTGCCCGGATGTTCGACATCCACAAAATGGTCGATAACTACAACCAAGTGTATCAAACCCTACAATAACCAAAGACCAATCATTTTCAAATAGTTTGTCAAAATTTTACGAGCAAATTAAAATAAATAAGTCGAGCAAAAAGCATCGTCATACCATCTTGCGCGTGGTCACTGCGGCACAGTCAGTGGGCTTCTTCGAGGGTATGATACCCGACATCGAGGCCCTCGGATACGACGTCGCCGTGACAGCCTCGCCCGGCCCCGACCTCGACCGCCTCGCCGCCGCCGGCGTGCGATGCCTCCCCGTGGCCATGCAGCGCCACATATCACCCCTGCGCGACATCGTCAGCCTCTGCCGACTCATACGCCTCATACGCCGCGAGCGCCCCATCATGGTCCACTCCATGACACCCAAGGCCGGCCTCCTCGCCATGATGGCCGCAGCCCTGTGCCGCGTTCCCGTCAGAGTGCACACCTTCACCGGGCTCGTGTTCCCCACCGCCCGCGGCATCACTCAGCGCATACTCATCACCACCGACCGCCTCACCTGCCGCTGCGCCACACACATCGTGCCCGAAGGCCAAGGCGTCCTCGACGACCTCCGCTCATTCCGCATCACCGCCAAGCCCATGCACGTGCTCGGCCACGGCAACGTCCGCGGCATCGACCTCGACCACTACAGCCGCTCACCCCAAGTCCTCGCCCTCGCCGCGCCCCTCCGCCGCCCCGATGCCTTCACCTTCATCTTCATAGGCCGCCTCGTAGGCGACAAAGGCATCAACGAGCTCGTCAGCGCATTCACCAAGCTACACACCCTGCTGCCCCACACACGCCTCATACTCGTAGGCCCCGAAGAAAGCACCCTCGACCCACTGCTGCCCCACACCATCTGCGCCATCAGCAGCTGCCCCGCCATCGAGGCCGTAGGCCCACAGGCCGACGTGCGCCCATGGCTCGCCGCCGCCGCCGCACTCGCCTTCCCGAGCTACCGCGAAGGCTTCCCCAACGTAGTCATCGAAGCCGGAGCAATGGGCCTCCCCGCTATAGTCACTGACATCAACGGCTCGCGCGAAATCATCACACACCGCCGCAACGGTCTCATAATACCACCCCGCAGCGCCGATGCCCTCTTCACCGCCATGCACACCCTCGCCACCGACGCCGCTCTCACTGCCACACTCGCCGCCAACGCCCGCCCAATGATAGCATCACGCTTTGACCGCCGATACGTCACCCGCTGCCTCATCGACTACTACCGCAGCATACTGCCCGGCGAGCACTGACCCATCCACAACCACCCCTCCACGCCATGCCCATCTATCGCAAATACATCAAGCGAGGCATCGACATCGCCGCATCAGCCATCGGCCTCATATGCCTCAGCCCCATCCTCGCCGCCGTCACCATCTGGCTCCACTTCGCCAACCACGGCGCCGGTGCATTCTTCCGCCAAGACCGCCCCGGCCTCCACGGCAAAATCTTCCGCCTCATCAAATTCAAGACCATGAACGACCGCCGCGACG
>JAEDNZ010000050.1 GCA_016302215.1 Muribaculaceae bacterium | reverse complement strand
AGAATAAAAACATACTACACATACACTACACACGCCATGAAAATCAAAATGCCAAGATTTTTTGCAGCGACATTGCTACTGACAATGTCGGCAGCGGGCCTCAGCGCCTCCAATCCGCAAGCGCCGGCGAGCGCCATCGTCACCTCGGGCAACGCACGCTTCACGGTGCTCACACCGCGTATGATACGCATCGAGTACAGCGACAAGGGTGTCTTTGAGGACCGCGCCACCTTTGCCATTCAAAACCGCGACATGGGCACGGTAGCCGACTACGTCACCAACGAGGACGCCGAATACCTGTACATCACCACCTCGGAGCTGAAGCTCAAATACCGCAAGGGCTATGACCCGCGCACCGTGCCGGCATCGCCGGCCAACCTGACGATAAATATGACCGTTGACGGCAAGTCAGTGCTGTGGTATCCCGGCAAGCCCGACCCCTACAATCTCAAAGGCACATGCCGCACCCTCGACGGCTGCAACGGCGACAGCCGCCGCGCCGAGATGGAGGACGGTCTGATATCGCGCTCGGGCTGGGCTGTCATCGATGACTCGTGGGCAGCAACGCGCGCCGACGGCAGCCACTCGTTTGCGCTGGAGGCCAACGACACCGTGGGCTATGACTGGTGGGCACCACGCCATGACGCGCATGCCACCGACCTCTATTTCTTAGGCTACGGCCACGACTACAAGGGGGCCATCTATGACTTTACGCGCCTGGCCGGCAAGGTAGCGCTGCCGCCGGACTATGTCTTCGGCTACTGGTACAGCAAGTATTCATCGTACTCGGCTGATGACTATCGCCAAATCATGAACGATATCCGCGACAACCGCATACCCGCCGATGTGATGATTCTCGATATGGACTGGCACTGGAACGGCAAGGCCGAGAGCTTCTCAGAGGGCATCGGCGGCTGGACCGGGTGGTCATGGAACACCAACCTGATACCCGACCCCAAGGGCTTGCTGAGCGAGATACACGAGCGCAAGTTTCACACGGCGCTGAACCTGCACCCGGCCGACGGCATCAACAGCCACGAGTCGCCCACATTCTTTGCTGCTATGAGCGCCGACCTCGGCGACAAATACACCCACGACGGCACTATAGGCTGGAGCCTGGACTATGCCGACTTTACAAAGTCATTTTTCAGCCATGTCATACGCATCCACGAGAACGAGGGCGTGGATTTCTGGTGGCTTGACTGGCAGCAGCACCTCACCAGCGAGCTGACGCCCGGCCTTGGCGAGACCTTCTGGTGCAACCACGTGTTCTACGAAGACATGAAGGCACACCGCAGCGACCGACGCCCCGTGATATTTCACCGCTGGGGCGGCCTTGGCAGCCACCGCTACCAGATAGGCTTCTCGGGCGATGCCTTTATCAACTTTGCCACACTTGCCTTTGAGCCCTACTTCACGGCTACGGCTTCAAATGTGGGCTATGCCTATTGGGGACACGACCTTGGCGGCCACCTCATCTCTGATGATACCGAGCCCAACAACAGCGAGCTGATGCTGCGATGGTTGCAATATGGCGTATTCTCGCCAATCTTCCGCACCCACGCCACCTGCGATGCACGCATCGAGCGCCGCATCTGGAAATTTGACAATTTCCCGTCGCTCCACAAGGCCGTAAGATTGCGCTATGACCTGTTCCCCTACATCTACACCATGGCCCGCAAGACTTACGATACCGGCCTTGGTATCTGCCGCCCTCTCTACTATGAGTATCCCGAAGTTGCCGAAGCCTACAGCTATGAGGGCCAATACTTCTTTGGCGATGATATCCTTGTGGCACCTATCACCGAGGCTGCGGGCGAGGGTGGCACGTCAGTGAAGACGATATGGTTTCCCGAAGGCAAATGGTGGAGCCCGGAGTTGGGCAGCTGCTACGAAGGCCCCTCTACAGCCACTCTTGAGTTTACGCAGGAGCAGATACCCTACTTCTTCAAGCAAGGGGCGCTGATACCCTACAACCCGGCCACCGTGATGAATGTGACCGAGCGACCCGACACCATGGTGCTCAATGTGGTAGCGGGCGCCGATGGCAGCGCTTCGCTATATGAAGACCGCGGCGACAACAGCGACTATGCCAGCGAGTATGCCACCACGGCATTGACCCACAGCAGCGCCGCCGGCAAGGAGACCATCAGCATAGCACCCCGCACGGGCAGCGCCCAAGGCCTCGCCGAGGCACGCTCATGGACAGTGCGGCTCTGTGATGTGGCAAAGGCCCCGACAGCAGTAAGCATCAATGGCGTCAACGTCAACGCTTCCGCATGGAGCTATGACGCGCAAGGCCGCTGCGTGACTATCACCACACCCAAGACGTCGTGCAGCATCGCCACCACCATCGATGTAGCGATGTAAGGCTACCGGTGACCGGATATACAACCACCCGGACACGCTATGCCACAACAATAGCTATCGACACATTATATTAGTAGATTAGTAGATAAGGAGACAAGAGCCTGCGCTCCCGGCCAAGCGAGGGAGTAGCAGGCTCTTGTTGGCTCCAAGCGTGCTGTCAGGCCACTCATCACAGCAGGGGCTCAGAGAGATATTTGCGCCCAATTGCGCCTAATTGCGCCACGACGCGTCTAATTTATCCCTATTTTGTACACAAAAATGCAACTTTTATCTATAAAATTTGGTTATTAAGGTAAAGCGTTGTATCTTTGTGAAAGAAAAACGAAGAGTCCACTCCACATACATTCGGCGTAATCGTCACGCTTAAGATTGCCCGGCGTGGAATTAAGGACTAAATGCTAACATCAAATCGACATTTCTCACTCAGTGCGCCACCACTTTTGATGATGCGGCAGTAGCGTATAATTGATATGCACGAGCATCGCAGCGCCACCTCCTCACTCCTCAGCCGCCCCATAAAAGCACGCCGCACACCACCCTGCTAAAAAATATACACTGACAGAGAGCTTGCACCCAAAGGTAATGCGCCCCAAAAGATGGCGGCAGCAAGGCGCTCTCTGCCAAACGAAAATATCATACAATATAATATATATAATGTACAACATCTCTGACCTTAACGCGATGAGCGATGACAAGCTGCGCAGCGTAGCCGAGGCTATGGGCCTGAAGAAAATCGACATCACGCAAAAAGAAGACTTGATTTATCGCATTCTTGACCAGCAAGCCATAGACAGCGCCGCCTCGGCCGCCGAGAAGGCCTCGCGAGAGCCACGCAACCGCCGTCAGGGCGAAGCCAAGGCCGGCGAGGCAAAAAAGCGCGGCCGCAAGAAGAAAGACGACGCCGCGACAAATAGCGACACTGCTGCAGCTTCCGCCGAAAGCGCCGCTGCCGTGGAGCCCAAAGACACCGCAGCCGCCGAGACGGCACCGTCACCTGAGGCTGACAAGCCCGAAAAGCGCCGCCGCGGCCGCCCGAAGAAAAACGCCGCAGAGCCGGCAGCCGAAGGCGAGCCGGCAGCGCCCGACACCGCCGCCGCGCCCTCTGAGAGCAATGCCGAGGCCCAGCCGACCGCAGCAGCAGAGGCGCCGCAGCAGCCACAACCCGAGGTTGCGGCAGAGAACAGCGCCACAGAGGCCGCCACAGAGCCGGCGCAAGAGCCGGCCACCGACGGCGGCGAGCAGCAGCCACAGCAGCCCAAGCAGCATCGCGACTTCAGACCTACGGGCGAGTTTGCCCAATTCTTCCCCCGCAGCGAGGGTCGCAAGTTCACCCCTCGCAGCCAGCACGAGAAGGAGGAAGATGAGCGCCGCGCTCAGCCCGCCCCGATGGGCCCCGTGGTCATCACCGAGCCGGGGCAGCCGTTGCCGCCGCAGCAGCAACAATTTCAGGGCAAGAAAAACCGCAAAAATCGCCAGCAGCAACAGCAGCAGATGCGCGAGCCGCGCTATGACTTTGCCAACTTTCTGGAGACCACCGGTGTGCTCGAGATAGAGCCGGCGGGTCACGGCTTCCTGCGGTCAGCCGACTTCAACTATCTGCCGTCGCCTGATGACGTGATGGTGACACAGCAGCAGATACGCCAATATGGCCTCAAGACGGGCGATGTGGTCGAGGCCACGATACGTCCGCCGCAGATAGGTGAGAAATATTTCCCGCTGACCGGTGTGCAGCGCGTCAACGGGCGCTCGCTCGACTTTATCCGCGACCGCGTGCAGTTTGAGAACCTCACGCCGCTCTTCCCCGACGAGAAATTTGACCTCACGAGCGGACACATGACCTGCAACCTCTCCACACGCGTGGTGGATATGTTCGCCCCCATCGGCAAGGGACAGCGCGGCCTGATAGTAGCACCACCCAAGACTGGTAAGACCCTATTGCTCAAAGACATAGCCAACGCTATAGCCGAGAACCACCCCGAGACCTACATCATGATACTGCTCATCGACGAGCGCCCCGAGGAGGTCACCGACATGCAGCGCAGCGTCAATGCCGAGGTCATAGCCTCTACCTTTGACGAGCCGGCCGACCGCCATGTGAAGATTGCCGGCATCGTGCTCGAGAAGGCCAAGCGCATGGTAGAGTGCGGCCACGATGTGGTGATACTCCTTGACTCCATCACCCGCCTGGCTCGCGCCTACAACACCGTGTCGCCTGCGTCGGGCAAGATACTCTCAGGCGGCGTCGAGGCCAACGCCCTGCAAAAGCCCAAGCGCTTTTTCGGCGCGGCACGCAACATCGAGGGAGGCGGCTCGCTCACCATCATCGCCACGGCGCTGACCGAGACCAACTCCAAGATGGACGAGGTGATCTTCGAAGAATTCAAGGGCACGGGCAATATGGAGCTTCAGCTTGACCGCAAACTGTCGAACAAGCGCATCTTCCCCGCCGTTGACATTATGGCCTCGAGCACCCGCCGCGATGACCTGCTGCTGCGCGAGGAGACGCTCAACCGCATGTGGATTTTGCGGCGTTTCCTCTCTGACCGCAACTCTATCGAGGCCATGGAGTTTATCAAAGACCAGATGGAGCGCACGCGCGACAACGACGAGCTGCTACGCGCAATGAATGCCTGATACCCCCTACCCCATAAAACAGACACAAGACGATGAAATTTGTATCCTGGAACGTCAACGGCCTGCGCGCCATCTGCGGCAAAGGCTTTGCCGAGCAATTTGCGGCATTTGATGCCGACTTTGTGTGCCTGCAGGAGACCAAGCTGCAAGAGGGTCAGATAGACCTATCGTTTGACGGCTACACCTCGTATTGGAACTACGCGCAGCGCAAAGGCTACTCGGGCACCGTGGTGTTTACCCGGCAAAAGCCGGCAGCGGTGACCTACGGCATAGGCATCGACGAGCACGACACCGAGGGACGCGTCATCACCCTGGATATGGGCGACTACTACCTGGTCAATGTCTATACGCCCAACTCGCAAGACCAGTTAGCGCGTCTTGACTACCGCATGAGCTGGGAGAGCGCCTTTGCCGACTATCTGTGCGGCCTCGCCGCCACAAAGGGCGTGATAGTGTGTGGCGACCTCAATGTGGCGCACAACGAGATAGACCTCGCCAACCCCAAGACCAATCGTCATAATCCGGGCTTTACCGATGAGGAGCGCTCGTGCATGACGCAGCTTCTGAGCCGAGGCTTTATCGACACGTTCAGGCATCTCAACCCCGATGCACGCGACATATACTCATGGTGGAGCTACCGCGGCGGCGCACGCGCCCGCAACGTGGGGTGGCGCATTGACTACTTTCTGATAAGCGAGAGCTTGCTGCCCCGCCTTGGCGATGCCGAAATTTTATCGCATATCATGGGGTCAGACCATTGCCCCGTGACCCTCACCCTCAAGTAAAGTCACATACAATCGCTACACAGCAGCGGAGGTGAGCCTATGTCAGCTCACCTCCGCTGCTGTGCTTATACGGCCATTGAGTATCAGTTAAATTTAGTTAATTTTGCCGCGATTTTTTGCACATTTGTTTATATTTGCAAATGTAAACACAAACCAAATATGACTATGAAAAAAATTTTATTCACAATCTTACTTCTATGCATGGTGTCAAACCTCAAAGCGGTTGTGATTGAGCTTGACGGCACTGCATTGGGAGAATCCTCGGATAGTATAGAAATAACAGATATATCATCTGTGAGGGAATTAGTCGGCGGCACTATATTTGACATTACATACGAAGGCGCATGGAATGTGATAAAAAAAGGAGCCTTTGAATACGCATGTAAAATATGGGCTGAAAATCTGCCGCAAACACTGCCGATAAAAGTCACAGCTCGAATGAGCACAATCAGAGGCGCCACAAAGACTAAAATATCAGCGCATACATTCACACTACCCGAAGGATATTCTGATGGGAAAAATCACTTCTCATCAGAAATAAAAGCTGCCACGTTTATGGAATATATGCGTGGTAATATGGTCACATACAATCAGTTAGTAGATGAGCAAACATTGATGGGCGTGCAAGATATCATCATAACGTTTGACAAAGATTTTGTGCAAAACGAATGTAGCATGTCGTTAGACGCGGATTCAGTACCCTCGGACAAATATGATTTTGTGACATTAGCTATGCGTGAAATAGGCCGCGGATTAGGGCTTTTCAGTACAATAACAGCCAACACCCAAACACAGACTCTCAATGCGATGTCGTTACCGCCCACGCAATTTGAGCAAAAGATACTTGACGCATTAGACGCCACTGACAATGCCGAGGCATATACAAAAGCTACAGCAGGAACGCTCACTCTGTCAAATGGTATGGTACTATATGCACCAACGCCATGGGTAAATGACGTGTCACTAAATTATTTTATCCCCCAAGAAGACAATAAGATAACGCAACTATTATCGTATCCATTAGAACGCGGCGTGGTATGCCGAGATATTTCAGATGACTACCACCCATTATTTAATGGACTTGGATGGAGAGCTAACTACTCCGTAGGTACAGGCGGCACGTCATCTATTGAATCCGGGACGACAGAGACAGTGGTTCCATACAATGGCACATTGGTGCTGAATACGCCATCACCAGTTATGTCAATCAGTGATAACGACAATGGGAGTATTGCTTACCTTGATGAAACCGGCGACAAGCCGTATAGTCAATTCTCTGTTGACAATTACAGACCATACCATTACTATTATGGATACGAGAATAGTAGTGTAGATGGATGGACACTCTCAGTCTTGAAAAAAGATGGCACATGGGATGTCATATACTACCAAGTTGGTGCAGCACCATTGAATGCCAATCTATCTAATATCACATTCAACTATGATAGAGACAGTTATGCACGCACATGCGATGGATATCTCCGAGCACGAGCCACTTTCTTCCACAATCAAAATCCGGGTAAGATATACGATGTTACATACTTGGCACTTGATTATTTACCCCAGACACCGGAGATAGAACTAATCAATGACGCCGCTCCGACAGCTTATTCCATATCAAATGTGGCTTTAGATGATGATGACTTCTTTTATGACGTAAAGATTGGAATTAAAAACCTTGAAGGCACAACATTTGTGGAGGCTCAGCAGATAACAGAATGGGACGATTACCCATTCGGCATTGATGTTGATGATTTTAAAAAAGGATATTTTATTACGTCAATTGATAAGGAGGCCCACACCTCAATAACTGTCACATCGTACAATAGCAATGGGTCTTCACAAAGCGATGTATTAACAATAGACCCTCTAATCACTGCTCAGCAATCATATAATGTGTCTATATCAGACGACAATCTGCATATTGAGCGTGAATCAACTTTCTCGAACGCACCTATTTCAGCAGACTTTGAGATTAATAGTCTTGATGTGGCATCGGAGCGGTGTCTCAATGGCGAACTAACAGGCACTGACAATTCGGTTGATGTATCCTCCCTGAAACCAGGCCTGTATGTACTGAAGATTAAGCAAGCAAGAAATACCCAATACTATAAATTTTTAAAGAGATAACACACTATGAACACATTACGCAGAATGACCTATGGGGCAGCGGCAGCCTTGCTGTCATTGTGCACACTACACGCACAAGAGACAGACTCGGATAGCGTAGCCGTAATAAATGTCAGCGACACCTTTAACCGCTCAACCGGCGAAAGTATCACTTTCGCGCTTCCACAAAAGCAGCAGCGAGTGAGCGCATATCAAGGTAAGTTCAGCGCCGTATTTGGTGAGGAATTGCCTTCAGCATACGCACGATGCGCAGAAGTTGCCATCAACTTATGGCGCAACTACATCGTGGCCGACAGCACCGT
Source organism: Muribaculaceae bacterium (assembly GCA_016302215.1). Classification (GTDB taxonomy): domain Bacteria; phylum Bacteroidota; class Bacteroidia; order Bacteroidales; family Muribaculaceae; genus CAG-873. The sequence continues at coordinate 3,882 of JAEDNZ010000050.1, read as the reverse complement.
CATCTTAAAATTTGACTTTGATGAGAGCGGAGACCTCACGGAGAATGTCAAAATTGACGTAAAATATAAGCGCAAAGACGGCGTGGCATGGCCGCAGGCTCTATATTATCAAAACAATTTAAGGCCAAACGATAGCGAAGACGCCGTGATTACGATTAACGGCGATGTTGATTGGGATACATCTCTCTATCAGTCAAGTGACGACACGCGCCCTAATCTCACCACAGCGCTGATACGCGCTATAGCCGTGTCGCTGGGCTATGGCACAAGCATTGTTAAAAAACGCGTCAGCAACAATTGCCCCTATTCGCCCCTCGGCGTGTATTCGCCATTTGACAAGCTTATCTTTGCGTGCGACAGCACATATATGAAGGACTTGCGCCAAGCTTCCACCGCGCTGTTAGATTTTATGGAGGGCACGGAATGTAGAGCCATATATGCCTATACGGCAGATGATGCACACAAGCTGTATAGCCCGGAGTCGTTTGAGCCGGGACGCTCGCTGGTGTATATGCATGGCAGCAACACATTGATGTCAGCAAATATCAGCAATGGCGATATATTTCTGCAAATTGATGCCACTACACTGCAGCTGCTTGAGCAGATAGGGTGGCACCTGACGCATAGCGGCCCGGTGACTATCACATCAGAGGAAATAGGCCTCACCGGCATAGCCTCGGCGTATAGTCAGCATCAGTTTACGCTTGACAATACCTCAGGGTCAGCCATCACCGCCGGGCAATGGACATTTGCGCTACCCGACAGCGAAGGCACATATCAGGTTGTCAAGAGCCAAGCAGGCAGCGAGCCGTTTACCATCGAAGCCATCACCAACCCGGAGCAATATCAAATCAATATCAATGGTGACATTCTCGGAGAGCTGACATACGAATGTGTCATTGACGGCAGCCCGGTGCATACCACATACTACGTGTCGCTGGAGTTAGCACCGATCATCACCCAATATGGCATTATCAGCGATATGCCGGCCACGGCATCGGGCTTTTACGATGTAGAGATAGAGGTGGAGTATCGTGGTAGCGACAGGCTCGTAGTGTATGTAGAGCGGGAATTTAGCCCGGCTATCAATGTATATACGTATTACGAGCCGTTTTACGCCACCTTCACAGTGATAAATGTGCAGCCACAATTCTACACGTGGGTGGATATTACCGCAAGCAACGCTCACGGCACCACCACCGAGACGGTGGAGATACCGCCTCTCGACGGCAGCGCCTCAAGGGCCGGCTGCCGGGCTGCGACACTACCACAAGAGATTACCGGCATTGACGTCATCAACCTCAACGGCGAAAGAGTGGCCACCGTCAGCGACATCGCCGAGCTGCACAGTCTGACACCCGGCATATACGTGCTGAAAGTGTACAATGAGTCATCTATAGTCAAAACGATAAAGTACGCCAAGCGATGAGGGCCACTACACTTATTCTTGCCGCGCTGACGGCAATAGCTTGCAACGCTACATCTATCAATCGCCAAGTGAAGCTGCTCGATGGCAGCGAAGTAGCGCCCTCGCATATCTTTGTTGATGGTGATGACCCCTCGTTCACCACCAATGATGGCAGCAAGCAGGGGTGGAATCTATATATCTGCACCGGCATAGACGATAGCGGAGAGCCGATATATAAGATAGGGTGCGCCTCGGGCATTGACATAGCCACCTTTACCATGTATCTGCGCGACCTGCCATGGGTGTGGAACAAAGCTATGCGCATACCCGCTGACGATGATGCATCTACGATGCTATTCAAGGCCAAGCTTGAATTGGTAGATCGCAGCGGCACCGTGCTCGACGAGCTGCCGTTGACATTCAGCCTGCTGCCATCAGCGCTTGATGTAACCGATGTAAAGCTGCAATACCAATACGACTGGAAGACCGACAATTTTGTGTATGAAGGCTCAGTGCGACCACTCATCACATTTACCATCTCCAAGCCTGAACGCACCAAGAAGGTGACCATCTGCCTTGACGATTCAGACGTGTGCCCGTTTCGCACCTACGCTCACGTAGCCGACTTTCAGGTGCTGTCAAGCAATATCAGCACCGTGATGGACAACAACGGCCAGGTGAGCTATATATGCAATTGGGCAGAGTATGTCAAGCTGTCGTTGGTCAACGATTACGGCAGCGTGAGCCGGTACTTTTATGTGGCCGACTATCTCACCGACCCCGAAGTGATAGCACGCACACAGCAAGTGAAGCAGCAGTTTTTTGACACGCTGCTGACCTATCTACAGCCCAATGCATCGCCTGAAGACCCTAATTATCAGATTGACAACGAATGTCTCGAAGAAGAAGACCGTCCGGTGAGCGAGAGGCTGCACCGCTATGACGTGCTGCGCTTCAGGCAGCTGCGCCAAGCTATAGGCCTTGAAGGCACGATGAAGTTTTATATAGCCACCGAAGCCGATGAATACACATTGGCCGCTATCAGCGAGCCACGCTCTGCTGACCAATGCTACTATATCAACCCTGAGAAATTAGATTGGTCGGGAGCATATACATTCACTGACAGCGAGAGCGGCGAGCCATACTTCAAGGGCAAGATAGAAGTATATCGAGGCGATGAATTTATAGGCGATTGCCAGCTCACCTTTGATTACAGGCCGTATGAGCCTAAGATTGAAGGCATCGAGTATTATTACGAATATGATTGGGCTAATGACTGTATGTCATGGAGCGTGCTCAACATCACCGCCAAGGCCGAAAAAGCCGACAAGCTCATACTCTACCGCAGCGGGGAACATCTGTTTACAGCCGAAGACGCGATATTTGAGACGAAATATGGCCTTGATGCGCCGGTTGACAATTACGACCAATGGTCATCGACCCAAGAGGCTACAGTCACGGATATGCGAGCCGAATGGGGCACATATTATCGACTGGCAGCTGTGAATGACTACGGCATCACCGAGAGTCAGGAAATAATATGCACCACAGACCTCATCACCGACCCCGATATTAAAGAACGCATCGAATACCTATCGGGCCACAGCTCGATATCAGCAGTGTCAGCCGATAGCCAAGGACTCATCAGCGTGGCCGACGGGCGCATCGTGGCCTGCGGAGCCAATCTTACGGCCGTGGAGGTGTATGCCCTTGATGGCTCTATTGTCATAGAGGCATTGCAGCCGGATATAGTGTCAACCGAAGGCCTCACATCAGGCATCTATATCATCAAAGCGGAGACTGACACAGGGTCTAAGCTCGTAGGGAAATTTGTCAAGAAATAATCCGGTGTGGCATCGCGGATTAGCGCCGGGGCAGCTGCCGTAGGGTGGCCGCCCCGGCGCTTTTGTGCATTGGCAGCGCGCGGGACCGCCCATATGGAAAACAATTTTAACAAATAAGTTAAGTATTATTAAATAGTAGTGAGAAATTATGTTTTTCAGCATAAAAATTTGGTTTCGGGCGTAAAAATGCCTAACTTTGCAGTCAAAGAAATACACCTTATGACTTAGTCTTAGGTCTAATAATTATTTACGCATAACAACAACTGATTCTAAGCTAAGGCAAACAGGCACGACCGTTGCGACAACGCCCCCGGAGCTTGCTTAAGGTGAAAAGATGAGTAAGTATGATATAATCTCTACACTTTAGAAAATTGCTAAAGGCAAAACTAAATCACAATTTACGCCTCTTGGCTTAGAGTCCGAGTCCATTGCAGAAATGAGCCGGACTTTTTTTATGTCATAAAACTCAGACACAAGTCACACGCCGATCCAGTGAGTATCAAGTCCAAAATATGGCGCATACATTTTAGGGGAAGTCTGCGGTGATTTTGTGTTTAGCGCCGTGGGCGCGGTATGTGGGGGCAAGGTTGCGTCTTTGCAGACTTTATGATGATGACGAGGCTATCCGAG
>JAEDNZ010000228.1 GCA_016302215.1 Muribaculaceae bacterium | reverse complement strand
TAAGCCAACAAAAAAACGCGTGGTATTTCGATATACCACACGAAATACCACGGAATTTTAACGTTTATAAACACAGAAAAGCTCCGAGCAGAGTATCGGTTATTTGCTGCGGAGCTTCTCTTTATACTCCGTGGGTGTCATACCCACATGCCGATAGAATAGCTTATGGAAGTTGCTTTTGTCGGAGATGCCCACCCTGATGTGCAGGCCGGATGTTGCTACATCGTCATCGCGGAGCAGGCGCATGGCTTCAGCGACGCGCAGCTCCTGACGCCAAGTGCGAAATGTGGTGTGCAGGCAATTGGTGAAGTAGCTCTTCAACTCGGCGTGTGTGGTGCCGAGCTCTTGAGCTATCTCCGCCATAGTACGGTCGTTGCGCACAAATTGCTTAGCCTCGACCCATCGGTCAATAGCCCGGGCAATGCGACGCTGCGTCTCCGCGTCAAATGCGATAGCGACGTCGGTATCGGCCGGAGCGGGCTCATCGGCGGTGTTGACCACCTTGAGGATATATCCGGCCTCGATGCGATAATTCAGCAGACATATCACAATATATATATAGTAGAGCGTGTAAAGGCAGGTGAAAATGATATACCACACGCCGCCTAATCGCAGCACTACGAATAGCAAAGCGCTGACGCCCACGGCAAGCGCACCCATAAAGCAGTTTCTGACGAGACGGAGGCTGCCGCGCATGTCCTCGTCAAAGTTTTCTTCGAGCAAGAGGAGGCTCTTGGTGTAGCATATCTTGAATAAGTAGCAATAATATGCCAGCTCGGCTATATACACGGCGATGCATGCCCATAGCGCCGGCTCCACGAGCATGCCGCCATAGCAAAAAGCGCCCACGGTGGCTATCGAGACCAGCGTGATGGCGATGCTGTTGTTGGTGAGCCATGCCACACTAATCTTCTGCGGGGCGATGAACACCACACAAGATGCCGTGAAGAGCATGGCCTGATACATCGAGACCAGGAGCATGGCTCCGCACATGATGGGGTCAGACGAGTCGCCTACGCCACATATCGCGGTGACCGCATTTGACACGCCCATAGCGGCATAGCAGGCAATGAGCAGCTTGTTCATGCGCCGGAAAGGCTTCCACACCTCGCCATCGGGCATCTTCACCAATGCCAGCACCAGCACCAGAGTGAAAGCCACCGAGGCCGCAAATATGTCGTACAATTCGCTATCCATTGCTCCTTATTCTGCAAAAGTATATGCAAAGGTACTGATAAAATGCCATAGCTGCAAAATATTATATTTTATGACGAGCGCGGCGCAAAACACGCGCCCGATGGGCTCGCCTGAGGGGCACACAGTTGATACACACAGTTGATAATAAGGCTGAAAAGGCTGAAAATAGGATTTTTTTTGCATAAATGGCAAAAATTTAATACCTTTGCGCGGATAGTGATATCTCCATCGATTGTATCAATTTACTCACTTACATACTTACAAATAAATCTAACTATCATGAAAAAAGTCTTATGGCTTATGGCCTTGCTCTTGACGAGCATGACCATCAGTGCTGAGGATTTGTGGGTACGCGGTCTCAATGGCAATTGGGACAATACCGATGCCAACAAACTCACACTCGTAGAAGGAACCACCGACCAGTACATCTTGGCCGACTTCACCATCACTAACACATGCAAATTCGTTATTGCCAACAGCGATTACAGCACCAAGTATGCTCGTTGGGACGAATACGGCACAGAAATCAACGCAGACAATCTCTCGCTGAAATTAGGTCCGAATGGCGGTGATGTAGCATGCAACGTGACCGGCACTTTCGACATCAAATTTGATATGTCCAACACAACGGTCACCTTCGTGCCTAAGGGCGGAATCGTCACTCCCGACCCCGTGGTATCATACGGCGTGCACGGCCAATTCACCGGTGACAGCTGGTCAACAACTAATATGACCGAAGACGCTGACGGCAACTGGACTTGCACCATCACGCCCACCATCGCCGGCGGCTCTTTCGGCATCCGCCGTTATGTAAATGGCACTGTACCCGAGACTGAGAATTGGCTGCGCTGCGCTGAGGAGACCGAGCTCTCTGAGAGCAATGCTACTATCAACGTTTCGCTCACCGGCTCTAAGAACCCCACTTACGCCCTCACCACCGGCAAGGCTTACACTTTCACCTTCGATCCCACTGATGGCAACCTCACCATCACATGGGCTACAACTCCCGACCCCGAGCCCGTGGTAACACCTGAGACACTGTATCTCCGCGGTCACATCAACGCCACCGGCTGGACACCGTCTAACGCCATGGCTATGACCAAAGAAGGCAGCGTATTCACCGTGACATCTGATATCGTTGACGCAGGCGAAGGCTATG